>JAUXHH010000141.1 GCA_030621655.1 Desulfobacterales bacterium | reverse complement strand
ATGAGGGTCATTGCTTCACTAAGCGGCACAGTTTTAAATGAACTTGTAGAGCTTGTGCTTAAGCCGGAGTCTGCTGAGGAGAAAACGCACAGCTTATTTCATGAATAAAAAAAGCCGGTTAAAGAAGAAAGTTCATCTTTAACCGGCCTGATAGCAACCTTGAAAAAATTTATTAAAAAATAAATCGAAGGCGCTCAAGAGCCTTCATGCACGATGAAGTTAGCAGCTCTTAATTCCTCAAGTTTTCCCTTTGCCACCTGCCTCTTTTTCATTACCGGCGGTGATTGATGCTTTGGAACCGAGAATATGCTGACGGGAGATTTTGACCCTGATATTGTCGGCTATTTCAAGGGTAACCACCGTATCTGTGATTCCGGTTATCTCACCATGCAGACCACCGGTGGTCACTACACCGTCGCCCTTTTTCAGGTTTGACAGATATACCTGGTGATCCTTGGTTTTTTTCTGCTGGGGCCTGATAAGCAGAAAATAGAAGATCACAAATATAAGAATGAGTGGAATAAAAGAGGCGATACCACCCCCCCCGGAAGCTGCCCCGTTAGCAGCATAAGCAATACTTGTCATACAATTTCCTCCGAATAGTAGTTATATTTTAAAGTTAAGTTTGTTCTTTATAAATTTCGATTACTCAGGTTCTTGCCGCATTTCATAGAAATCTTTTTTGAACTGCAGGAAAGAATCATTTTCTATGGCCTGTCGCATTGACCGCATAAGCCCGACAAAATAATACAGATTGTGAATTGTATTCAGATGATAGGCCAGAATCTCCCGTGACATATATAGATGTCTCAGATAGGCCCTTGAATAGTTCCTGCAGGTATAACAACCGCAGTTTTCATCTGGTGGCCGTGGGTCAGTGCTGTATTGGCTGTTTTTTATAACAACTCTACCCCGGGAAGTAAAGAGCATTCCATTCCTGGCATTTCGGGTGGGCATAACACAGTCGAACATGTCGACACCCCTGTAAACACTTTCAACAAGATTCTCAGGAGTTCCCACCCCCATGAGGTAGATAGGATAGTCCTGGGGCAGGAGTTTTGCGGTGTGCTCGGTTATATCCATCATGAGTTCATGGGGTTCTCCGACACTCAGTCCACCCAGGGCATAACCGTCAAAACCAATTTCAAGCAACTGGTCCACTGCCAGTGAACGCAGGTCAGGATACATGGAGCCCTGGACAATACCGAAAAGCAATTGCCCTGTCTCATGCTGGGCTGCCCGTGACCGCTTTGCCCATCTGGAGGTGAGTTCAGTTGCTGCAAGGGTTTCGGTTCTATCCGCTGGATAGGGAATGCAGGTGTCAAGGCACATCATGATATCTGAACCCAGCGCTTCCTGCACCTCTACAGCATCTTCCGGGCTAAGAAAGAGAAGGGAGCCGTCAAGATGGGATTTGAATGCGGCACCTTCCTCGGTAATTTTAGCGAGTTCCCGGAGGCTGAATATCTGGAAACCTCCACTGTCAGTAAGTATGGGGCGATCCCAATTCATGAAATGATGCAGGCCGCCGAGCTCCCGGATCAATTCATGTCCAGGCCGCAGATAAAGGTGATAGGTATTGGCCAGGATTATTTCAGCGCCAAGCTCAACGAGATTTTCAGGGGTGACTGCCTTTACCGTTGCCTGGGTGCCGACCGGCATGAAAATAGGAGTACGGAAAGTGCCGTGCATGGTTTGCACCTCACCGCAGCGGGCAGCACACTCCGTGGAACGGGTGTGAAGTTTGAAGGGCGATGGTCTGTTTTGTTTGTCGCTCATAATTTTTACGTGATTCGTCCAGCTTAATATGGCTCCTCCCAAAGAGCCAGGAGCTGTGTGATGCCAAGAAAAGCAAGGTCGGACAACCGATCAAAATCCTGGCGGCTGAAAGGTTTGCCCTCAGCAGTAGATTGTACTTCAACAAAGCGTCCATCCTTGCACATGACGAAGTTGGCGTCCACCTCTGCCCCGGAATCCTCCGCGTAATCAAGATCAAGCAGTGGTTGTCCATCAACAATACCTGCACTGATAGCTGCCATAGGGTTTATCCCCGGCAATTCAGTAAGTTTTCCTGCATCATGCAGACCATTTATAACATCTCTGACAACAAGGGCAGCCCCGGTGATAGCCGCAGTTCGGGTGCCGCCGTCAGCCCGGATAACATCGCAATCGATCCGGATTGTCCGGCTGCCAAGGGAATTGAGATCAACCATCATGCGTAGAGACCGCCCAATGAGACGCTGCACCTCATAGGTCCTGCCTGAGCGACCCTGGGCTGCTTCGCGTCGGCTTCGTGTATTAGTCGACCATGGCAGCATGCCGTATTCAGCAGTTATCCACCCCTGGTCGGAATCCATTAGAAAACGGGGTACAGATTCCTCGACAGAAGCAGCGCAGACCACATGGGTGTCTCCCATTTTGATAAGCAGGGAACCGTCGGCGTGGGGAAGGAATCCTCTTTCTATGGAAACCGGGCGGATCTCATTATCCTGGCGTTCATTTTTTCTCATGGTGGGTATCCTGTTTATTCCAAAGTTTTAAGGAATGAGGCCTTGTTATTCTCTCTGCGCAACAATATAGTTATTAAAGAAGAATTTGCCATAAGGATAAGTGTTTTTTATAATTTTACTTTAAGTACATGGTACGTTTACCTCTCATGGTGTTTTTTTGCTGCTCGGCTGCGTGAAATGGCAAAAAAACAAAAGATAGAAATTTTAATTGAAAAAGATTTTAACTATATTTATTGGATTACTACATTCTGAACAGGAGATAAAATTATGAACTTTAAAGACACAATAAAATTCCACGGCCACGCATGTCCAGGCCTTGCCCTGGGCTACCGGGTCGCCAACCTGGCTTTAAAGGAACTGGGGTTGAGGGCCAGAGATGAGGAACTGGTTGCAATAGTGGAGAATAATTCCTGTGCTGTTGATGCCATACAGTTTATCTGCGGCTGTACATTTGGAAAGGGCAACCTTATTTTTAAAGATTTTGGCAAGCAGGTCTATACCTTTATCAGGAGGCCGCATTCCGAGGCTGTGCGTATAGCAGTAAAATGGCAGCCACCTTCGGAAGACCCTGAAACTGAAGCGATGTGGACCCGTTACAGCGATGGTGACAGATCAGCGGAAGTAATAGCCGTGGTGCAGGACAGAAAGGCCCGCAAGATGAATTCCATTCTTGCAGCAGACGACGCTGAACTGTTTGAAATAAAAAGGGTACAGGTAGAATTGCCGGAGCCTGCCAGGATCTATAAAAGTATCACCTGCGCCGGTTGCGGTGAGAATGTCATGGAACCGAGGACCAGAATGGTTGGGGATAAGTTGCTTTGTGTTCCCTGCAGCCAGAAGTGAGGAGTCAGGAATTAATAATGCTGAATGTAGAATGCAGAATTAAAATATCCACCCAGAACCTGGAAACAGGTCTTAAACCTTGAAACCTCGAACCCTTGACCCCTTGAAACCTTCTCTTTCTACTCCCACTCAATAGTGCTGGGCGGTTTCGAAGAGATATCATAGGCGACCCGGTTGACACCCCTGACTTCATTGATGATCCGACTGGAAATGCGGCTGAGCAGGGCATAGGGAAGTTTTGACCAATCGGCGGTCATGAAATCCTTGGTTTCAACAGCCCGGAGGGAAATGACATACTCATAGGTGCGGCCGTCCCCCATAACGCCAACACTTTTTACCGGCAGAAAAACGGCAAATGCCTGGCTGATCTTATCGTAGTAGCCGCTTGTATACAGTTCCTCGATGTAAATGGCATCTGCCTGGCGCAGGATGTCGGCGTACTCCTTCTTTACCTCGCCAAGGATACGGACGCCAAGACCGGGGCCCGGAAATGGATGGCGCCAGACCATTTGATGCGGCAGCCCCAACTCTTCGCCGATTGCCCGCACCTCGTCCTTGAACAGTTCTTTTAATGGTTCCAACAGTTTAAGTTTCATATAGTCGGGCAGGCCGCCGACATTATGATGGCTCTTGATGTTTTGGGCCTTGCCGGTTTTGCCGCCTGCTGATTCAATGACATCGGGGTATATTGTGCCCTGGGCCAGCCAGATGGCATTGGCAATTCGCGCTGCTTCTTCTTCGAATATATCGATAAAGAGATTGCCGATGATTCTGCGCTTTTGTTCCGGGTCAGTCTCGCCGGCCAGTGCCTGCAGAAAGCGGTCTTCTGCATCAACTCTGATCACTTTAACCCCCATATTTTCGGCAAAAGTGGCCATTACCTGATCACCCTCGGCCAGGCGAAGCAGGCCGTTATCAACAAAAACACAGGTGAGTTGGTCGCCGATTGCCCGCTTGATAAGAGTTGCAGCCACCGAAGAGTCTACCCCTCCGGAAAGGCCGAGAATGACCTTGTCTGTACCCACCTGTTCACGGATGCGGGCTACTGCATCCTCGATGATTTTGCCGGGTGTCCATTGCCCTTTGCAGCGGCAGATCTTACGGACAAATGTATCGACAATGATCTCTCCCCGCGGCGTGTGGTTGACCTCGGGATGAAACTGGACGCCGTACAGGTTACGTTCCACATTCTGGATGGCGGCCACCGGAGCATTATCCGTTTGGGAGATAACTTCAAATCCATCCGGGATTTTTTCAACATGATCGCCGTGACTCATCCATACCGGACTTTTACCGTCAATGAAAAATCCGTCAAAAAGGGGTCCGGGAGTGGACTTGCTCATCAGATCGGCATGGCCGTACTCCCGCTTGCCGGCCGGCACCACCTTGCCACCGAAGTGTCGGGCCAGAAGCTGCATGCCGTAGCAGATGCCAAGCACCGGAATACCCAAGTCAAAGAGGGCCTCTTCTACAGCGGGAGCTTCAGCGTCATAAACGGATTTTGGGCCGCCTGAGAGAATAATCCCCTGGGGGCTATACTCCCTGATGGCTTCGAGGTCCATGTCAAAGGGGTGCAGCTCGCAGTATACATGGGCTTCACGGACACGGCGCGCAATCAACTGGGTGTATTGGGAGCCGAAATCAAGGATAAGTATTTTTTCGCTGTGGATATTCATTGTAATAATTGTGAATTTTGGATGAATATTTAAATATATAGATAAGAATCTAAACTTTTTAGTTTTTTAATCTTTAATCTTTAATTTTCGATTTTCATT
>JAUXHH010000150.1 GCA_030621655.1 Desulfobacterales bacterium | reverse complement strand
CATGGCCACTACCGCTAATAAGACAACTCTCTTCCTCATAATTGGCTCCTTTCTATTTTGTTGAATTGATTGTTTGTGTTAACCAACTTAATAATCCTACCATCCTTACAATGTTCTTGATTCATCCCCCTCCCCTTCACAAGAACAAAGAAGAAAAAGTTTTGTTTAGCTTATCGCTGACTATCTTCTGGATGGCATGGGTGTAGGTCTGGGACCACCACCGCCGCCAGGTGGTCTACCGCCAGGAGGTCTGCCTCCCGGTGGTCTGCCGGCTGACGGAGGCCGATGTGCTGGCGGTGGCCTGTAATGTGGTGGTCTGTGTCCACCGTAATATCCCCCACCCCATCCGGTGCTGTAATGCACGCTTGCTCCGTAGTATACATTTGAAGAGCCCGAGGCGCAGCCCATGAGAGATATGAGAAGATAGCATGCAAGGAGAATAAAAATGATTTTCAGGCTCAGTTTCATGGCTGGTTCCCTCCTTCGGCTGTTGCAACATCTCGTATCTGCTGGATGCCGAATACCGCACCCGAAGGATCGGCAATGATTGCCAGAGGATTGTCCCGCATATCCTCCGAAGATTTTATAAGAAGTCTGCCTCCCAGTTTTTCTACCTGCGCAATGGTCTGCAGCACGTCTTTTACAGCGATATAGGGTATCCAGTTCGGCTTGTCTTTATCCCATGTAATATTGACAACCCCTGCCCGAGGCATGGAGTCCCTGGTCAGGAGATGGTATTTAATTCCCGCACCCACTTCAATCACGTCCAGCTCATACCCGGCGACCGCTGTGTACAGGGCAATTGCCTTGTCCAAATCAATGGTCCACAGTTCTGAACCGATAAATTTATTTTGCCGGTCCGCCTGGTCGGAAGGGTCACCGGAAGATGAGTTTACCAGCCCAAAAATCGCGCCTTGGCCATCAATGGCAATTGCAATGCGGCCCCGGTTCGGCAAATCGCTCGGTTCTTTGTATATGGTGCCCTTGTGCAGTTTGACCACTTCTGCCGCCTTATCTACATCCGGTACTGAGATGTAACCCAGCCAGGCTGATTCATTGTTGTTCTTTTCCAACGGGTCAATCTCAACCGCATTGGCTATAGGAACACCGTCCCGGTTTATGGTCTTTACCTGTGTGTTGGAAGATGCTGTATCCATGAATGTCCAGCCGAATAATTCCTGATAGAATATACTCGTGACCTGCATATCATGGGTAAAAAGATCATACCAGACGAATTTGCCGGTATGCTGTTCCTGTGTAGGTTCAGGAGTGAGGCTGGGAACGATCATTTCCTTTCTGGCGCAGCCGCCGGCAGCAAGAGTGATAAAAAGGAAGAGTATCAGGCAGTGCCTGATTGTATGATCCGGGTATTTATCTTTCATTTTGTTCAGCATGATTTTCCTTTTATTTACATATGGTTTTGTTCAAATAATATTTATTTATGAATAATAAATGGTTGGGGATAAATCAAGCAGTACATAGGTGCATTTTCTATAGTTTTTCTTTTGCTGCTGACAATACGTAAAGAATTTCGTATATAATGTAGCGCTCCCTTTTTTAGGCAATTTATAACAATTCACTTTTCCAGGATGAAGATATGAGCAAAGAAATCTACCAGGAACCATTGGTAAGCCGTTATACAAGCCGTGAAATGCAGGAACTTTTTTCTGAACGCACCAGAATCCAAACATGGCGTCGTTGCTGGATTGCCCTTGCAGAAGCCCAGAATGAACTGGGCCTTTCAGAAATTGTCACCCGGGAGATGATCAATGAATTAAAAGAAAACGCAGATGATATTGATTTCGATATGGCTGCCAGCAAGGAAAAGGAAATCCGGCATGATGTCATGGCCCATGTTTTTACCTATGGCCGGAAATGCCCCAAAGCTGAAGGTATCATACATCTCGGTGCCACCTCACAGTATGTTGTCTGCAATACTGACTTGATTTTGCAGAAAAAAGGGCTGGAGCTGATAAAAAACGGGCTGGTCAACGTAATTGCAAATCTTGCTGATTTTGCAAATAAACACAAAGGGTTGGCAACTTTGGGGTATACCCATTACCAGCCTGCACAGCCTACCACTGTGGGTAAGCGCACTACCCTCTATATCCAGGACCTGCTGCTGGATCTTGACTACATAGAAAACCTTGAAAAACAAATAAAAGCCCGGGGTGCCAAGGGCACAGTCGGCACCCAGGCCACTTTTTTGGAATTATTCAATGGCGATCATGAAAAGGTTCGGCAACTTGATAGTTTGGTTGCAGCAAAACTCGGCTTTGAGCAGAACTTTCCTGTTACCGGGCAGACCTACCCCAGAAAACTGGACATGAAAACCGTCGAGACCCTTGCAGGCATTGGGGCTTCAGCGCATAAGTTCGCCGTTGATCTCAGGTTGCTTTCCAACCTCAAAGTACTGGAAGAACCCTTTGCGAAAAAACAGGTAGGAAGTTCTGCCATGGCATACAAACGCAATCCCATGCGTTCTGAACGTATGACAGGCTTAGCCCGTAAACTTATGGGACTTGTAGCAAATTTTTCTGCAACCTATGCTAATCAATGGTTTGAAAGGACACTCGATGATTCAGCAATACGGAGGATGGATATACCACAGGCATTCCTTCTCACCGATGCCATACTAAAGCTTTACATTAATGTATCGTCTGATATGGTTGTTTTTCCGAAACAAATTGAGAAACAACTTCTCCAGGAACTCCCCTTTATGGCCACCGAGAAAATTTTAATGGCCGGTGTTGAAAAAGGCAAAAGCCGTCAGGAATTACACGAAGTTATTAAAATTCACTCCCTTGCTGCCGGAAAAGTTGTCAAGGAGGAGGGTAAAGAAAATGACTTGCTGCAAAGACTGGCGAACGACTCTGAAATCCCTTTTACTGCAGATGAACTTGAAGACATGATAGGTGATTTCCAACAATTTACCGGCAGAGCGGAAAAACAAACTGAAGAATATTTAACTGTTTTTGTGCAGCCTCGCCTGAAACCCTACAAGGATATATTGGGAAAGGTTGATGCTGAACTTTCTGTGTAATTCCTCATCGTTTTCACTTCAAATCTACAATTACGACAAATATTGTTCAGTTCATATAATTATGGTAAATAAATCTTGCGTAACCGACTAACAACCTTAAAAAATGACAAAATGTTCACATGTTCTTCAATGCAGTTGAGAATCTCTCCGGACCGCATCCACTTCTTGAAGTTTATTCTGGAGGGATATGACGGCCTGGCGATACTGTCGACGTTAAATTCCCGGCAAGGTTTAGTTGAAATTAAATATCCAGCTGAAACTGAAAAAGATCTAACAAATCTTCTACATAGTATAGCTCCACAAATATTAAAACATACTAATTAGGATATGATTACCATGAAACGTTTGGTTTCTTTTTCATTGACTGCTGTTTTGTTGTTCTTGATTCAAGTGCTTCTTGCACAGACTGTAGCTGCAGTTGAAAAAAAACGAATAACAAAAGCCGATGCAAGCGGTAAGGTTTTCAGCCTTTCAGAATGCGTCTCAATTTCAGTTGAAACCAGCCCGCAGGTCCTCTATTCGCAGGCCGATATTACTGAAAAGGAATATTCACTCTCAAGTTCCAAAAAGGATCTCTATCCATCCCTGTTCTTTAAGTATGGATATAGATACGCACCGGATGCCTATTCTCCCTTTGGAGTGGAAAATTATTACAACTACATATTTTCTATTGAGCAGCCCATATATCGGGGCCGGTCTCTTGTGACCGGGGTTGAACTTGGCGAACTTGACCTGGAATTTTCCAAGGCAGACATGGTCCGGACAAAAAATGATATTGTCCTCGCGGTGCACGAGGCCTATTACAATCTTCTCAAGACCAGGAAATTTGTAGAAGTTGCCAAGCAGTCCCTGGAAGAGAGAAAGGCCCATCTCAAGGATTCCAGGGCCTTTTTCAAGGCCGGCCTGATCCCTAAAAACGATATGCTGCAAAGCGAGGTTCAGCTGGCTGGAGCAGAAATAGAACTTATCAGGGCCATGAATCTATCCATCATGGCTTTGGCTAGACTTAACACCTTATTACGCCGGCCGGTTGAAACGGAAATCCAGGTGGAAGACATATTTAAATATGAGCCAAGTGAGATCTCCTGGGAGTTGGCTGTAGAGCAGGCAAAGAAATTCCGCCCGGAACTGAAACAGAGCGATATATCCATTGAGCAGGCTGATAAGAATATAATTCTTACCAGGGCTCCTTACCTTCCCGCCGTATCAGTTTCAGCCAACTACCTGAAACAGGGCGACAATCTTCTTGCCGGGGAATACCCACTTGGTCCAAGCGAAGTAAAAACCGCCTATGCAACCCTTGAATGGCGCTTCTGGGCCTGGGGCCAAAGCAAAGATAAAGTGGCTTCTGCCAAGCACACTATGAAAAAAGCACAGGAAAACCAGTTCGAATTACTGGATAATATCATCCTGCAGGTCAGAGAGGCCTTCGTGGATATTAAAGAATCAGAGTATAATATCGGCGTTACTGAGAAAGCAATAGAACAGGCAGAAGAGGATTATCGTATCAACCAGTCCAGATTCCAGGCCCAGCTCAGCACCACAACGGATGTCCTTGATGCCCAGACACGACTGACAAGAGCACGAATCAATTATTATAATGCCCTGTATAACCATCATATATCACTCACGCGCCTGGCCTGGTCTACAGGAACGCTTATTCTGTAATTAAAGTTTATTCATCTCAATATGAACGCAATAAAGAAATCATACATAGAAACATTCGGCTGCCAGATGAATGAGCGTGACTCAGAAATTATGGGCCAGATGCTATGCAACTCCGACTACATATCTACCAAGGATATTAAACAGGCGGATGTGATTGTCATTAACACCTGTTCCATACGTGA
>JAUXHH010000041.1 GCA_030621655.1 Desulfobacterales bacterium | reverse complement strand
TATCAGGAAGAGAAGCAATGAACAGGGCTTGTTTTCCCGTGTAAAATTCAGATTCCCTCAAGCCGCAATAAAGCCAAAACATCACATAAAACTGAAGAATGCCAGGGACATGGTGCATTATGCTGCATACCTATTGCAGCTCAAGCGCCTCAAGGTATTCCTTTACACTGGCAATTGTGATAATGAACATCCTGGAACCGGTCATGACAGCAAAAACATCAGCAGCATTTCCACAGACCCTGGAAAATTCCGGGCCTATCACAGCGGCGGGTTCAGTTGCCTCAGGTTTTTCTGTTAAGGCTGCCACATACATGTCCAGTCGATCTTTTAGAATTTGAAAATAATTAATGTTCTGACCGGTCATGAGTTGGGTGGTCTCGGACAGTGTCTCGGAAAATTCATGAACCGATTTCCAGTAAATTTCTGCAAGCTGATTCCGCAGGGAGGTGTTTTCCAGGTAGAAAGATATGGACCAGCCGGTACTGATAATTTTCAGGATCTGGAGTTCGTATTCAACTGTTTCAGGTTTACACTCTGTCTCTTTGGGCAGGTGCGCTATTAATGTTTTTATGTCTTCACGGTCTGTCGCAAAGTTAAACAGGTCTTCTCCCGCAAGTTCGGCAGTTGATTTGTTTTTTTTTCTATTCTCGTCCATGATGTATTTTTTCAGAAACAGATCAGCCCGGTTATCTGAGCCGTATCTCTCCCTGTTTTTTAGAATACTTGCCGGATTTATCCAGATAAAAATCTTTTATCATTACAAAGTCTTTATCCCTGTTGCCGCTTGGCATCAATATCTTGCCGATCCCAATTATTTTTTTCTTGAAATCAACATAACCCAGGGCGATCGGAACATTACTTTTTGTGGCTATCTTATAAAAGCCGGCCTTCCAGTAGTCGGTCCTGTGTCGCGTACCCTCAGGGGCAATTGCCAATACAAAGCGATCAAGTTTATGAAAGGTTTCAACCGCTTTAATTGCGAAACCGGCGCCACCGGATTTGCGGTCAAGCGATATACCTCCAAGTAAACGCATGAAAAATCCAAAAGGCCACCGGAAAAGCGTATGTTTTGCAACCCAGTTGAATTTGATGCCCATGGCAGACATGCCGAGGATTGCAAGCGGGAAGTCCCAGTTTGTTGTATGGGGAGCAGCCACAAGTACACATTTGTCCGCCATCTGAACTTCCAGTTCAGCCCGCCACCCAAATATTTTTAATATGAAACGTGCCAATGACTGCATAATGATCAAATATTTTTACTGCATTTCGCGGATGCGCACCTCTACTTCAGGACTGTCCTTGAGTAAGGATATAACACGCGCTGTGTCAGTCTCTCCGTAATGATACGGATAAAGTACTCCGGGTTTAAATTTACCGGCTGCATCTGCCACCATTTCAGGTGTCATGGTGTAGGGCAGGTTCATGGGCAGAAAGGCATAATCGATATCTTTAAGCCCTTTCATTTCAGGAGTGTTTTCTGTATCTCCCGCAATATAGAGACGGATGTCACCAAAGGTCATGATATAGCCATTGCCTTCCCCCCTGGGATGATAGACCTGGCCGGTATCACGCTTGTGCACCAGGTTGTAAGCCGGAACCGCCTCAATTTTTATAGACTTAATGGTTTGGACAGCACCATTTTTCATGATGATACCAGATTCAAGAGTCTGGGCACATATTTCTGTCAGCACCACTGTGGTTTTATCATTGCGCACCAGTTCCAGGGCAGCCGGATCCAGGTGATCATGGTGATGGTGAGTGAGAAGAATGATATCCGCCACCGGCAGTTTGCTAAAATCGGCAACCTTGCTGTAAGGGTCTACATGGATGATCTTGCCGTCATAGGCGAGCATTAGTGTTCCATGACCGATGAAGGTGATTTCAAGATTCCCTTTGGATGTACTGATGACATCCATTTCAAATTGTTCCTGTGCTGCCGCTGGAGTGATAGAGAAAAACACAAAGAAAAATGCAGTTAGAATGACCCGCCTCATGACTGTACCTCCTGGCATATGATGTTAAAAAAAGAGCCTTATGGAAATGACATGTATGGTGAACTGACTAGAAAAAAGGGGGAGTAAAGTCAAGGGAAAATTATGGGGCCCGGGTCAGGATTAACTATTGGTCCCTGAAAGGAAATATCGAAAGTGCTGTTTTCAATTTGCAACTGGGAATTAACAATTTTATGAGTTTGATTGGGGGCGGATGCTATATGTTTAAGCACCTTAAACAAAATTTTGCAGCAAGGTGCCTGCATTGCCAATTCAGGAATGATTCTTATAGTCTAAGAATAAGAAATAATATAACTTCTGCAGCTGTGTATGTCAGTTGCCTGGAAAACAAAAGGTATATATATCAAGCCGGCACTTGCCGGCAGGAGGTTTGTCATGGCAAGCATAAAATATTGTTCAAATATTGGTGAGGAACTGGAGGTCTGGAGCGGCAAGCTCCATGAACTTTCCAGAAAGATAGACGTGATGCCGTCTATCGATAAATACAGACTACTCCCTCAGATTGAAGAGCTGCACATTTTAGTGACAGAGATGGATGATCGTCTCTGTGAAGTGATGACAGCCTGTCCGACCGTTGAGGCCCTCGATAGAGAGGAATTAAACACGTTGAGTTTGAGCTGAGAAAGAAAATTGTTAACAATGGAAAACTCTAAAAGATAAGAAGCCGTGGCAAAAGTCGCGGCTTTTTTGTGCCATACACCAGGAAAAAACTAGCCCGCAGTCACACACTTCGGCAGTCAACTGTAACATTCTGAAATTGCTTGACTTATAACATAATCAGCGGGGTTCGAATAATGACAGAGTGCAAATAACCATGAAAATTAAATCATCCGCCGAACTGTTCGTGAGAAACCCGGGCTAGTCATCCTCAAAGTGCATTTTACGATGATCTTTGCCCAGGAAGAAGTTAATCCATGAGGAAGTTTTGTTAAGCTGAGAGCCTCTGGCAGGAATTGGGGGTGCGCTAAAGGTAACGTGCTGCGAAACTCCTTTCATCTGCTTGTAAACCCTTACCCAGAAACAGAGTTTTTTGTCCGGGAAAACTTCGCAATAGCCATTTATACTGCCGCCGCAGGGGCCGTTTACCATTTTTTTTGGGCATCCAGACTGGTAACAGAGAAATCCGCAGGCATAAAGCACACAGTCCCCACACATTTTGCAACCGTAAAGTGGGCCCTTGGAGAGAAATTCCAGAAGCCAAATGGATGAATGCCAGAATTTGCGGCCATTGCAGAAACGGCAAAAGCGTCCTGTCATCTTAAAAAGAGGACCCCGGGGTAGATAAACCATCCAGTCAACAAAATAGCTGAAGGAGTACATGGGATAGGGGAAATGTTTTGGCTCCACCGGGGACGGTTGATTGTTGTTGAGTCCCGGTCGGGAATCTTTTTGGAAATAATAAAATGAGGAATCGGAATAATCCAGATCGACCAGGAAATTCTGCCAGTCGGACTGGAATCCCTCTGCTTCATCCAGTACCAGTTTTACTGCTGAAAAGTCGGACGAATTCCCCCCGATAAGAGTTCCATGGTACCCAAGCCCTTTTAACACAGCCAATGTTTGAGCACTCCGGGTGAACTGTTTTGGGGGATCATTCTCTTCCTGGATCAGAGTCTGCAGCAACCGGTCCGGCATCTTGACTCCAGGGATGTTTCTTTCCCGGATGAGCTGTGCGGTGTGTCTGTCTGTAATAAAAATATTTCCCACCAGGGGGGCAGTGATATTCTGCAGGGTGCAAAAACGTACCAATTCATCAAATTTGCGAATGTCATATCCCAGCTGCGTCATAACAAAATCAGCGCCTACTGCGATTTTTCGTTTGAGTTTTTCATATTGCCATACCTGTTCGCTCTCAAGTGATTTGAAAGGTGAAACAGCGCACCCTTTGACAATATTTATCTCTTCACCAATAACATTTTTGGGTTCAGGGGAATTTTTCAGGCCTGCAGAAATACCCAACTCATCCAGCAGCATGAGCAGTTGCACACAGTCAAGATCAAAAGCGGGTTTTGTCTGCTTATTATCAGGCATTGCCGGGTACTCACCCGAGACAAACAGGAATTGCTCGACACCCATTTGGCAATATTGCTGCAGCTTTTCTATAACAGTGTTTTTATCGTAAAAGGTTAATGCCAGAGAAATAAGAGGTTCACCCCCGGCAGCAATAATATCCTCTGCCAGTTGCAGTGATGATATTTCCTGGGGATGTGCAGGGTGATCGGAAAGAAAAAAGCTGCCTATGCGTCCATCTGACAATGCTTCCTCCACACAATTCATGAGGGGGGCATGCTTCTGTCCCTCTGCTGTATAGTGAGGCAGCAGGTTATAGCACACAGGAAAGGAAGTGCTTATGGTGAGTTCGTTAAAAAAATTCATCTCAACACGAGATAATAGAGTATTAATAGTTAATATACCGCATTAACCTGTTGAATGAACGAGATTTTTTCTCTATCCTTTATTTTTGTCTGACATATGCCAACGTTAAGAAGAAAATATTGCAGTTAATCACATGGAACCGGAACTGATCCATGAATGTCACTGAATTTTTCAATACAACCTGGCCGTACCTGGTAACACTGGCTACCTTTTGTGTAACCCTGGCCACCGCTGTACATATTCTTTTAAAAAAGCGGAATACCAGGGCGGCAGCAGGCTGGCTTGGCCTTGTCTGGTTCGCGCCGGTTCTGGGGGTCTGCCTGTACTGGATGTTCGGGGTGAATAGGATAAAACGGCGTGCCAAGCTGCGTTTAGTTGATAAGCAAATTGTGCCTCTGCCGGATAAAGAGGCAGTGGTATCCCCTTCCTTTATCGAGCAGCTATCCGGCTGTATGGAAAAAAATGGCTTGGTACAGTTGAGCCGGATGACAGAAAAACTGACCCGGCAACCGCTGATCCAAGGGAATAAAGTTACGCCGCTGGTTAATGGAGACCAGGCCTTTCCGCGCATGCTTTCCTGTATCGCGGAGGCACAGCATTCCATTACGTTTTGCAGCTATATCTTTGACAATGATTCATGGGGCAGCAGGTTTAAGGTTGCACTTAAGGATGCGAAGGAGCGAGGTTTAGAAGTCAAGGTGCTTATTGACGGCGTTGGAGCGCGTTATTCTTTCCCGTCAATATCCAGGAGCCTGCGCAGGGAGGGTCTTGATGTGGCCGAATTTATGCGGACAATCCTGCCCTGGCGTTTTCAGTATTTCAACCTGCGCAACCATCGTAAAATCCTGGTGATTGACGGCAGGGTCGGCTTTACAGGCGGTATGAACATCCGGGATGGCAATTGTCTTGCCGATAATCCATCCCATCCGGTTCAGGATCTCCATTTTCAAATCGAGGGACCGGTGGTGGCGGAATTGCAGCGCTCCTTTGCAGAAGACTGGTCGTTTACTACCCGGGAGATACTAGAAGGTGAAAAATGGTATCCGCATCTTGATCCCCAAGGTAACGGAGTGGCGCGTGGTATATCAGACGGACCGGACGAGGATTTTGACAAGCTGCGCATGGTCCTTCTGGCGGCACTGGCTACGGCCCAGGAGTCGATTCGTATCGTTACCCCATATTTTCTGCCCGATGCTGAGCTGGTTTCGGCCCTGCGCATTGCCGCACTCCGTGGTTTGGAGGTGGAGATACTCCTGCCCGCCAGCTCCAATCTCAGGATGGTAAAATGGGCTTCAGACGCCGGACTGGAAGAACTGCTGAGGCAAGGATGCAGGATATTTCTGACCCGGCCGCCCTTTGATCATTCCAAAATAATGGTGGTCGACCATTCGTGGGTACTGCTGGGTTCGGCTAACTGGGACTCCCGGAGCCTGGCGCTTAATTTCGAGTTCAATATGGAATGTTACGACTTCCAGTTGGCGGAAAAAGTGGAGGCGATTATGCAGGAAAAAAAATCTACTGCCAGCGAACTGACTTTGGAGGAAGTTCTTTCAAGAAACATTCTTGTCAAGCTGCGCAACAGGTTCTTCCGCCTGTTTTCTCCCTATCTCTAGAGCAAATTCACACTTTCTTGCAATTAAATTAACAAGAGGGCTTGAAATTAGTTTGCATACGTAATATACCTGTCTCGGTTAGGTATTTTTACCTATAAACCAAAAGGGCAATGTTTCATGTTTACTGAGGCAACAAGCAGGGTCAGATGAAAAAAGGAGGTGGCAAATAAAAGAAATCCGTAGAAAAATGGCCAAATTTCTATGGATAAATATATTCCTTGCTTCCAAAAGTTACGGCCTTATTTTCAATAAGGAGATTGTTCATGGGATCTCAAAGTGATTTGCACTGTTGGGAAATTATGCAGTGTGAGAGTCAAGACGTCTGTCCAGCCAAAAAAAATCCTGAAAAACCATGCTGGGAAATTGCCAGTGAATCTGATGATTACCGGATGGCCAATAACATTTGCAGGGATTGTATTGTGCATGTGCTTAAAGTAGGCAATTCTGTTTTATCCAAACAGGAAATCAAAAAAGTACTGAAAAAAAAGACTAAAAGACAAGCTGTAAACTGGCACATGGATATCGAAGGCTTGCAGCATGAGCGTTATTAAACGCCCTTAGCCTCCTCCCCCCCCCTAAAGATCGATATCTACGCAATTTATATAACTTCACTAATCCTGAAAAGTTAAGGCCTGCCGGATGAAAACCCCCTCCTTGGGATCAAGGAGGGAGTTTTTATTTGGCAGGTTTATTTTTGTCAGTGCTAATGCTTAAAATTTAAAGGACCTTTTTTTGCCGAGATGATAAATATTAGGTATAGTTGTTTAATTTATTGGAGAAAATAGATTTTTTACCTATTCTGCAACCGCTTTTAGACTTCTTAATGGTTTGAACTATGACACTGAATGAAAAGTTGGCAGGTTTTTATCAGGAGCATCTTCCCGGGGGCGTAATTGACGGCACCATGTTGAAAGGGGCCTGCCCGTTTTGCAGCGATAAAGAGGACGGTGAGGCTGGCACTATAGTTGTTTACCTAGGTGCGAGAAGTTATTTTGCAGGATATTTCCGCTGTCAGAACCGCTGTGTGCCTGGAGGGTTTGCGCCTCATTTTGCCAGGCTCAGTGGCTTGGATCCTGCAACGGTTCCCGGCTATGATCCGGATCGGGAACCCTATGCCCAGTCAGTGAAGTTTCCAGGAGGCACGATTAACCAGGATATCAATAAATATCAGGACAAGCTTACTCCAAATATAGAGGCATATTTCGCCAGGATCGGAGTGGGCACCGACACATTGAAAGAACTGAAGATCGGCTATAATGGCCGCTATGTAGTCTATCCGTATTTTATGCAAAACGGCAAATGCTATACAGCGCAGTGCATTATGCCGGAAGATGAAAGCGAGCGGTTCTGGCATGGTGATCAATCATTTGCCACCAACGGTCTACAGATTTTTAATATCAATGATATTGACTATTGTGAAGATGGCGCCCTGTTCGTGGTGGAAGGTGAGCAGAATCTCCTCTGTCTGCGTGATCTGGGTTTTCCCGGTATTGCGGTGCCAAGCGCAGCCGACCTGGGCAGTATTGATATCAGGCGATTTGATCATATAAACACGGTAATCATGGTGATGAACCATTCCCCGGAATCAGTTGAGGCAGCCCGCGCCTTTGCTGAGCAGGTGGGTTTTAAGGTCAGGTTGCTGCAGTGGCCTTCTCAGTTTAAACGGGGTTTTAATCTGGCCCAGCTTGCAGATGAAAATCTGGAGAATTTTAAAGCTGAAGTGACCCGGATGGTTAATGGTTCCCGGGCGTTTTCTCCTTTCCGTTCCCCGAGTCACGAGTATGACATGTTTCTTGGCAACATCGAACGCCAGCTCTCTGAAAGCTATCAGTCCCTGAATACCGGCATGACCCGCTACGATGAGGCTGTTGGCGGTATATACGGCATCAACATAATCGGTGGACCACCCAAGGCCGGCAAGTCCTGCCTTGGCATACAGTTGGGCACCGAGATAGCCAGAAAGAAAATGCCGGTACTCTATTATGATTTTGAAAATGGTCCCCAGAAGATATATCAGAGGACATTATCCCGTTTAAGCAGAGTGGGGGTGGATAAAATTGTGTCCACCGAACTGACGGATGAAGAAAAAAGTCGTCTTGAGGCCGCTCAGGGTGAACTGCAAACCATGCTGCAGTTTTTCCGGGTGGTGAATGACCGGCAGATAAACCCTTCTATCATGCGGCGGCATATTGATTTTCTGCGTCATGAGACAAGAAGGGATGACACCATCGTAGTGATTGACAGCCTCCATAAGCTGCCGTTTAAGGATTTTTCTGAACGGAGGACCGGGATAAATGCATGGCTGCGGGAACTGGAATCCATACGCGATGAGCTGCAGGTCGGTTTCCTTGTCATATCGGAGTTGACCCGCCATGAAAGCGGCCGTTACGACGGAGTTCCACACATGGGGCTTTTTAAGGATTCCGGCGATATAGAATACACGGCTGATAATGCCATGATTTTTCTGCCCGAATGGGAGCCGATTGATATTAAGGAAGGAACCGAACGTGTTAATTCATTATGGCTAGTGGCCAGCCGTGAGAACAGTCCCGGCTTGATTGCAAGATATCACCTGGATTTTCCCTACTGGGGTTTCTCGGAGATAGAAGAAAATTAAATACTGAGCTGTTTGTCTCTGCAGTCAAAACACGCCTCAATATTGCAATAATATTATGAGGCGCGTTTATGGATTACCGGTTAATGTCCTGCATCATGATGCCATTCAGGCAGCAGAACAATAGAGTTAGGGTTGAATCCCTGGTTTTTGAGCGTATCCATGCTCTTAACAACTTTCTCTTTTTTCAAGTCTATAACTGTCACGGAACCGTCATCCATTCCCGGCAGGCCTAAAAAATTATTTTGCACAAAGGCCAAACGTTCATCAGGCGAGAATGCCACATGATGGGCACCGTTGCCTACCGGCAATGTTTTCAACAATTTCGGAGTCAGTAAACCAGTGCTGATATCGAATATGTGGAATTGTCCGGGGCTGGCCGTTGTTACATAAAGCCTGTCGCCTTTTTCATTGAAATACATCTCAAGCGGTATGCCGCTGCCAACGGCATTGAAATCAAAGGCTTCGGTAAAACTAAAGTCTTTTTTTGCCGCATCCCAGGTCCCTGCCCATATTGTCCCCCCGAACATATTGGTCACATACGCTGTCGGTGGTTTGGCACCTGGAACAAACAGGACCTCAACCGGAGCTACGCCTGAGGGTGAAAGCTTGTTGGAAAGTTTATGACTGGACAGTTCTTTTCCGGTACTGACCTCGAGAATCGTCACTGTCTCACCTGGGTCACCAGAATCCGATGCGCGAACCGAGCTGGTGATGATCATACGGTCAATATCTTCATTTACTGCAATCCCATGCGGATATGGCCGGGATGGTGAAATTACCTTGACCGTCTCATCAGTGACAGCATTTCCGACAATGACCTTGCTTGACCCCATGCAGGTGAGAAACCATGTCTTGTTGTCTTCAGAGAAAACAATATCTTCACCAACCTGACATTCAGGCACACCTATTTTTTTTATGCGATAGGGGTATCTGGTCATGTCCATTACATGCAGATCACTTTTCCCCAAAGCTGTTATGTAGGCTTTGGAAGCATCTTTGTTGTAGAAGATGTGATGGTTCACTAAATCAGGGGGCAGGGGAATGTCGAGAAGGATGTTGCCGAAATTTTCAGACGCCGGATCAACGTCAATGATTGCGATTCCTTCGCGGCGGATGGTCTGCTGGGGTTTGGACTCATAGTTCAGCATCGCCAGGATTTCCGCCCGCGGTACAGAAGGAATCACGCTTAATGTAATACTAAGTACAATGAGAAGAAATGAGGACCATTTCATGATGTACCACCTCCTTTAAAAAACCAAAGAATTCAGATCTGTCGAGAAAACAGAGGTGATCTTTTTCTATTGCCGGCCAATAAATCAAAAGTTTTGTATCATCATGGACCAACATATTAAGCAGTTGAGAAACATTCTCATCTTTATATATAAATCAGTAAGAATGAAACAATGTCAAATCAAGTAGGTTTTTTATTTAATCCTTACATAATTCAGACTGTTATTGGGGTAATACTGTGCAATCCGCTTGATTTTCCTGATGAGGGGCTTACTATAAAAACAATGCAATAAAGCAGAGCAATGCTAAATAAACCCATGAATCTCCTGAAATCAAAAACCGCTCTTTTGCTGATATCCTTTATCCTCTTTAGTTTGGGCTCTGCAGCACATGCGTTTGCAGAAAGCGCTATACAATGCCATTGCTTTAAAAACCGGAGCTATAATCCAGCCGACAGGTTTGCGTCTGATGATTATATCCTGGCAACGAGCTTTAACAGTTTGCTGGCAAAATCATTTGCTATTCCCAAAAGGCAGATCGTTATGATCAAGATGAATGAGGGAGTGGCCCAGGATGATCTGCTGATCGGCTTGAAAATCTCAAAGACAACCGGGATGGACAGCGGGAAGTTTTTCAGGTTACTTAAAGAGAATAACACCTGGGCAAAAATTATTTCCGGGCTGTCGCAACAGGAAAAGATCAAGAATGATCCACTGTTGGAAGCTCTCGGGTCCGGCATGCCTGTTGAAGAGGCCGGCGCCAGGGTTGCGGATGAAATAATTGGTGAATTCTACCGGATTAAGCCTGAAGAGATTAACAAACTAAGATTATCCGGCCTGAATGAAAAGGCAATGAACCTGGTTT
>JAUXHH010000202.1 GCA_030621655.1 Desulfobacterales bacterium | reverse complement strand
TTTGTCGTGGGGTGTTTATGCGGATTACTGATGGTCATTGTTTACTGTCCTGAAAAAAGAGCGGGAAAAAGCGCTAATCACAGTTAATTAAACATGGCCGCTAAGCTCATAATGGGTTGAATCTGTACGAATTTTTTTTTATTGTTTACTTGAGACAGTTGTTACTAAATAGTGACGGAGACGCTGAATGTGTGTAGCAATACCATCAAAGATTATCAGTAAAGAAGGCCTTCTGGCAACCATTGAAGTGTATGGCGCCAGGAGGCAGGTCAACCTCATGCTGCTGCCAGAGGAAGCAGAGATAGGCGAGTATGTGCTCGTGCATGCAGGTTTCGCAATCCAAAAGGTAGATGTTGAGGCTGGTAAAGAATCATTAAAGCTTTTTGATGAAGTATTAAAGAAGTTGGGAGTTGATCCTGATAATGCATGAGGCATCCATTGCCATCAGCCTGATTGAAACAGTTTCAGCTCTTTGTCAAAAAGAAGGCTATAATTCGATAGAATCAGTCAGGCTTAAAGTAGGAAAAGCAGCAGGAATACTCCCCGATGCTCTTCTTTTTGCCTTTGATGTGGCAAAGGCTGGAACTCTTGCAAGCCAGGCTGAACTGGTTATTGAGTATATTCCACTCGGTGGTTTCTGTCGTGAGTGCGGTTCACAATTCGAATCCCAGGAACGTTATATTTTTGCCTGTCCTGATTGCAAATCCAGTGCAATAAAAATTACCAGGGGGGATGAGATGCAGATTATTGATATGGAGGTTAATTGAGGTTCTTAAAATCAGTCCTGAATCCGTTTTAAGCAATTTCACGGCACGGATTCCGGTCAGTGTTAAGAACCATGATTATAATATATGAAGATTCAACCGCCCATAATAAATCAAAGGTAAACCCAATGACAGTATTTTTAAAAGTTACAATGACAACACTTTTATTGCTGCTGATAAGTTTTATTCCATTTGCAGCCCATGCCGAGGTTGACTGGGAGATTTCAAGTGCGATTCAGCTCGATGAAACACCAATAGATGTTGCCCGGGCCCAAGGTGGTGAATTAACCTATCTGCTCACCGACCAGGCGAAAGTACTCATCTATTCCGCTGCAGGCAGACTGGTCGGCACTATCCCTGTTGATCCTTCAGTGACCGATATAGCTATTTCTACCAAAGGTGAGCAACTCTATCTTATAAACAGTCAACGGAAAACACTGAAAACAGTTGATATTGATTTTATCGTTGACTTTAATATTGCCGGTTCTCCTTTTCTTGGTCCTGCAGATGCCAAAATCGTCGTTGCCGTATTCAGCGACTTTCAATGACCTTACTGCGGCAAAATTATGCCGTTGTTCGAGCAGGTGCTCGACAAATATCCGGAGAGTATAAAAATCATTTTCAAGCATTACCCACTCCCTTTCCACAAGCAGGCGCTTCCCGCCGCTCTTGCTTCCATGGCTGCCGGGGAACAGGGCAAGTTCTGGGAGTATCATGATGAACTTTTTCTTCACCAGAATAGTTTGTCCAGCGATAAGTATTTGGAAATTGCTCAAAATATGGGACTTGATTTGAAAAATTTTTCCTTGGATATGATGAGACCTTCTATACGTAAAAAAATTGAGCAGGATATCAGCGACGCGAAAAAGGCAGGTGTAACAGGCACCCCGACCATTTTTGTTAATGGCAGAAAACTTAAAAAACGTGGTTTCGGTGCCATCAGCAAATTAATTGATAATGAACGTGCCGGTTTACAACAATAATTAACAGAAAAAGAAAACCCAGCCATATGCCGGAAGTAAAACTCATATTTGAAGATAATAATCTCGCAAGACTTTTATACGGAGACCTGAACAAAAACCTGATTACAATTGAGAAAACCATTGGCGTCTCGGTAAAGGCGCGTGGCAATGAATTGGCACTTAAGGGGTTGAAGCATGAGGTGGAAGTGGCTGCCATGGCCCTTAAGCAATTATATGAACTTCTCAAAGCCGGTTATCCTGTATACCCTTCAGATGTTGCATATGGACTTCGCATCTTGGAACGATCCTCCAAAGTGAATCTGAAAGAAATATTTCTTGACAGAGTCTATATAACAGCTAATCAACGCGTTGTTTCTCCAAAAAGTGTCAACCAGAAGAAATACATTGACTCTATCAGAAATAATGACATTGTCTTCGGTATCGGGCCGGCCGGAACAGGTAAGACCTATCTGGCAGTGGCAATGGCCATTTCTGCATTGACCAGCAGTCAGGTCAAAAATATAATTCTGACCCGGCCGGCAGTTGAAGCAGGTGAAAACCTGGGTTTTCTTCCTGGTGACATGGCCCAGAAGGTTGATCCGTACCTGCGCCCGCTTTATGATGCCTTAAATGATATGTTGGGCAGGGAGAAGGTCGTTGATTATATTGAAAAAGGGATCGTAGAAATCGCCCCCCTGGCTTTTATGAGAGGTCGGACGTTGAACAGTGCCTTTGTTATTCTGGATGAAGCCCAGAATACATCTCATGCACAGATGAAAATGTTTCTGACCCGGCTGGGATTCGATTCTCAAACTGTTATTACCGGTGATATTACTCAGATAGATCTTCCTGAAGGAAAGAAGTCAGGACTGGTCGAGGCTTCCCGTATATTGAAAAACATAAAGGGAATAGGTTTTTGTTCCTTTACAGATATCGATGTTGTACGGCATCCATTAGTGCAACAGATCATCCGTGCCTATGCTAAGAAAGTAAAGAAGCAAGGAAACAGAAAATTAAAACCAAATCCGGAAAAGCATAATCAGTAAATAAATAAATTTAAAACCTTACTAATTCCATGCTGTAATGACTTATAATGCCGATTCTTTTCAGGAATGATTTTTCGTACACAATCCCCCGTGTTAACGAACTGCAGTTGATAAAAACCGCGGAGTTTCTCCTCGCATTGGCAGAAATACCCGAGGCGGAATTAAGTATTTTGCTTGTTGATGACCAGCATATTGCCCGATTAAATAAAGTCTGGCGCCGTAAAAATGGACCAACCAATGTGCTCGCCTTTTCATTAACCGAAGGTGAAGATTTGACAATGGCCCAAAATTTACTTGGTGATATTGTTATTTCCGTTGATACTGCTGCACGGGAAGCTCGAAAAGAGGGGACCTCAGTCCATCATCGTTTAAATGTGCTGCTTGTTCATGGTTTCCTGCATCTTCTCGGCTATGACCACGAGAAGTCAGACTCGGAAGCGGAAAGAATGTTTAGAAAGGAAAGGGAATTTTTACAGGACTTAATAAGAAAAAGGAGAGAGGAAATGATAAGACTCGCAGTGAATGTTGATCATGTGGCAACCTTGCGTGAGGCCCGTGGCATCAGCGAGCCTGATCCTGTACTTGGTGCAGCTATTTGTGAACTCGCAGGAGCTGAAGGTATAGTGGTGCACTTGCGTGAGGATCGGAGGCATATCCAGGATAGGGATGTCATGCTATTACGGCAGACGGTTAAGACCAAACTTAATCTGGAGATGGGAGCAACTCCGGAGATAATAAAATTTGCTCTGGAACTTAAGCCGGATATGGTGACTCTCGTCCCAGAGAAAAGAAAGGAGTTGACCACTGAGGGAGGCTTAAATGTTGCCGGGCAGAAAAAGAAACTGACGGGAGTGATTGCCCAGATGAATGATGCCGGTATTCCGGTAAGTTTATTCATAGACCCGGATTCACGCCAGATTGAGGCATCCCACAGGATCGGAGCCACCTATGTTGAAATTCATACCGGCAGGTACAGTGATGCAGTAAATGAAGAAGAAACCGAGCAGGAATATGAATTGGTTGCCAGTGCTGCTGAAGAGGCATATGAAGAA
>JAUXHH010000159.1 GCA_030621655.1 Desulfobacterales bacterium | reverse complement strand
GGTTGTAATCCTTTGAAAACCTGATCGCCCCGAATTTACAACTTTCCACGCACTGGCCGCAGAGGCTGCAGGTGGTAAAATTGAGGATATACTTGGTCAGAACCTTGCCCTTGACACCTTCGCGCTTTTCACCGGCCAGTGAAATACATCCCGAGGGGCAGCCCTTCTGGCACATGCCGCAGACAATACATTTTGGTTCACCGGTTTCCTCGTTCCCTATCAGTTCGATATGGCCCCGAAACCTGGGCGTCATCTCAAGATGTTCATGCGGATACTGAAGGGTCACCACCGGTTCCATGAAATATTTAGCAGTGATCCCCAGCCCGATAAAGAGACTTTTCGTACCGCTTATCAATTCTTTAAAATAACCGCTCATAGCCTATAAACCTTTCAGTTACAGCCAGGGAAAAATCTTTATCTGCAAAGCTGTCAGTATCAGGTTAAACAACGAAATCGGGATCAACACTTTCCAGGAAAGGTTGAGCAACTCATAAAACTGGGTACGCGGGTAGGTCCAGCGAATCCAGATAACAGTAAAAATAAGGGTATACAGTTTTAAAAGGAACCAGAACAAGCCCCAGAAAACTCCGAGAAATCCTGCTGGATTAAAAGGAATCGGCGACTGCCATCCCCCCAGGAAAAGAATAACCGCCAATGCGGCGCCGATAACGATATTGGCATACTCGCCCATGAAGAAAACGCCGAATCCCATACCCGGGTATTCAGTATAGACGCCGGCAATCAATTCACTCTCAGCCTCAGCCATATCAAAGGGCGCCCGATTTGTCTCTGCCAGAGAACAGACAAAGAAGATCAGAAAAGATACCGGCATGAGAAGACTGATATCGAGCCGAAAGATGTGCCAGTGAAAAAACCAGCCGGCCTGCGACCTGACAATTTCATTGAGGTTCATGGTATTGGTCACCATGACCATGGTGATCACGGTGATCAACATGGGTATCTCATAGGCCACATTCTGGGAAACTGTACGGGCTGCTGCAATAACAGCATACTTATTGGCAGACCCCCAGGCACCCAGTAGAAGCCCGAGCACGTTGACCGAGGCAAAGGCAAAGATCAAGAGCAGGCCGATATTGATCTCACGGGCCACAAAGGTCTCACTGAATGGAATTACACAAAAACTCATAATCGCAGGCACCATGACCATCAGGGGTGCGACCATGAAAAGAATAGGATCAGCCCCTTTTGGCAGAAAAAGCTGCTTGGTCATAAGTTTAATGCCGTCAGCAATAGGCTGCAGAAGACCATACGGGCCAACCTCTTTCGGGCCGATGCGCCGCTGGACATGCGCAGCGCCCTTTCTCTCACACCAGACAAGATACGCGGCATTCAATCCGGCAAAGGCCATGACAAAAATAATAAAAAGGATCACTCTGAACGGTTCAGGCATTGTTATCTTTTACGTCCTTTTCATTTAGGTTTATCTTATGCAGCCCACATCTGTCTTGGCACAACAAGTACAAAAAATTATCTGTCTATCTCCGGAATTACCAGATCAAGGCTTCCCATCAACGCAAGAGCATCGGGTAGCAACATTCCCCTACTGACTTCTCCATAAAGACTTAAGTTGGAAAAGGTCGGCGAACGCAGTTTCAGCCGATAAGCTGTATTGGTGCCGTCACTGACCAATCGCACCCCGAACGAACCGCGGGCTGCTTCCACTGCATGGTAGTAGTCGCCTTTCTCAGGTTTAACCAACTTGACGGCCTTTTTCGGCTTTATCTCTCCCTCCGGCAGTTTATCCAAGGCCTGCTCGATGATCCGCATGGACTGCTCTATCTCGTCCATGCGCACCATATAGCGAGCCATAGAATCTCCCTCCTCATAAACAGGGACATCAAAATCAAATTCTGAATACACTGAATAGGGCTCGGTTTTGCGCACGTCAAAATTAATGCCCGACCCCCTGGCCACCGGACCTGTGGCGCCATACCGCTTGGCCATATCCTTGGATATGTGGCCTATTTCCTTCAAACGCTTGATAAGAATTATATTCTTGGTGACCAGGGCATCGTACATGGGCATTCTTTTGCGTTGCCGCTTGATAAACTCCCTGGTACCTGCAATAAAAGCATCATCAATATCATTATACACGCCGCCGAAACGAAAATAGCAATAGGTCAGCCTGGAGCCGGTCACCGATTCCAGCAGGTCGAGAATAAATTCACGATCATCAAAGGCATAAAGCAGCGGTGTGAATCCGCCAAGATCAAGCACGAAGGCGCCAAACCACAGCAGGTGACTGGAAATCCGGTTCAACTCGACGGTGATCACCCGCAGGTACTCGGCCCGTTCAGGGACTTCAATACCAGCTGCCCGTTCTACAGCTCCAACATATCCATGGTTGTAAGACAGGGCACAGAGGTAATCCATTCTGCCGCAATTTGGTAAAAACTTAACCCAGGTTCTATTCTCACCCATCTTTTCATGCATCCGGTGGATATAGCCTAAAACCGGTTCCGCCTCGACGATATATTCACCGTCCATCACCAGTTTAACCCGCAGAACACCATGGGTTGCCGGATGCTGCGGTCCCAGGTTAAGCGTAAAGGTTTCCTGATTCACGTCTTGCTGCAATAATCCGTTCATGCTTTAAAATCCTTAAGCAATGGATGAAAATCTGCATCTTCCGGCAACAGGAGCGGCGAAAGGTCCGGATGCCCGATAAATTTTATGCCGAAAAAGTCATGGGTTTCCCGTTCGTGCCAGTTGGCACCCTGATAGATATGTGAGATTGTCGGAATTTCAGGATTATTTCGATCCGTTCTGGAACGAATCACAACCCTGCAGAGTTCATCAAAATGGTTAAAATCATAGACCACTTCCAGCTGTTGCTCATCAATCCAGTCAACACCGGTGATGGATTCAATGAAGAAATTTTCCCGTGTAAGAATCTCGGCCGCTTCAGGAATTTTTTCCGGTGGCAGTTCCACATCAAGATGATAGCCTTTGGCCTTGTAATCTGTCTCTTTGGGACCTGGTGGAGCTTTGGGTTCCTCGGATTCTTCAGCCTGGGCGTCTTCTGCAGGAGCAGCGTCAGCACCGGCAGTTTCCGCGTCTGCAGCCGCTTCTTCAGCTGCCACTTCGGCCTCTACCGCAGCAGCGGCAGCGGCGTCAGGAACTTCTTGAGTTTCCTGAATATCTTCATACAGGCTGCTTAAAGCCTCTTTTATTTTTGCCAACAGCATTTCTTATTTAGCCTCCACCCGTGGCCATCTCCGGAAACCGGTGAGCTTTTCTTCAAGTTCCATAATGCCTTCAAGCAGGGCTTCAGGCCTGGGAGGGCATCCGGGAATGTAAATATCAACAGGCAGAAACTTATCTGCACCCTCAACAATGCCGTACTGGCCTTCAAAAACAAAGGGACCGCCGGAAATAGCACAATTCCCCATGGCAATAACCCACTTGGGTTCCGGCATCTGGTCATAAAGGGTTTTGACTGCCGGCTCCATCTTCTTGGAGATGGTTCCGGCTACAATCATGACATCGCACTGCCTGGGAGATGGCCTGAATACTTCCGCCCCGAAGCGGGCCAGATCAAAACGCGCTGCTCCGGTGGCCATCATCTCGATAGCACAGCAAGCCAGACCGAAGGTCATCGGCCACAGTGAATTAGCCCGACCCAAAGACAGTATCTTGTCCAGGTTTGCAAAATGAATTATCGGGGGTTGTATATCTTGCGTTCCCACTTGAACACTCCCTTTTTCCATGCGTACACTAATGCCAGCGATAAGATGCCGACGAAAATTAAGATTTCTACAAAGTCACGAATAACATAGACGCTGTCATATGCCAGGGCCACAGGAAACAGGAACAGGACATCAACGTCAAAGGCAAGAAACATCAAGGCATAGAGGTAATAAACAATGCCGAACCTGATCCAGGCATCGCCAATTGGCTCTACACCACATTCAATAGACTGCTTGGTTTTGTTTGCAATATTTCTGGTACCACGCGGGGAAAAGATATGGGCGATAATAAATGGACCAACTGCCATAAGAAGACCGCCTAAGAAAAAGGCGGCCACATAAAGGTGATCTAGGATTGGTTGTTCTGCCACGCTAAAAACTCCTTGGTTAAGGTAGCACGTTTAAACATCCACTTAGCGGCAGTTTCTTAATGCACTAACTACCGCTTTGTCAAGGAAAATGAATATAAATTCATTAAAAAAAATTCTTAGTGGTTAGGCAGTGTTAATGCCATTAAGTACCACAATGTAATACCCAAAACCAAGAGATGAATTGGTGAATCTGGGTACCTGCCAACAACGCAAGCTGGATAGGTAGAACTGCCTATAACCCATACAGAGATTTTTGCCAAGTAAAAAATATATGACTTCCCGACAAAAGATTTTTTAACCTTTTTCCATAAGGTTATCGATGCTCACAAGCTGAATACAGAGAGCAACCAGTTCCATTGCGGTTTTCACATCTGCAGCAGAAGGAAAGGAAGGGGCGATGCGTATATTTCTGTCTGCCGGGTCGTTGCCATAGGGGAAGGTTGCTCCGGCAGGCGTAAGC
>JAUXHH010000015.1 GCA_030621655.1 Desulfobacterales bacterium | reverse complement strand
ACTTATTGCAAATATAGAGTCAAAGGCCTTGGCTTTCTCAATAAAAGTATAAAATTGAGGTTAGTAATTTCATTATGGATACCATTAAAAACATAACATTACTGAACAGGATTCGACATCAGTTGAATCCGCTGCATATCTACTGCAGGCTTACATGTCTGGGTATTTCATCAAAGAAGGCAATGGGTATCTGTAAAATCTATGAAACAGGTATTTATAAAACAACTTTAGGCAGATGAAAGTCAACCCTCGAACAGAACTGGGCATAAAGCTTTAAGAAATTTTTTTTAAAAAATATAATACTGAAATCATGAAGAATGAGGTGCCGTTATGAAAGATTACAGAAAAAATGAGATTGGAAAAAATCGTCATCAGCAATTAAGAATGAAAGATGTCTGTAATGGTGCAGTAATAGGATTAGCTGCATTATGGATGATCTGGATTTCAACATCGGTGCTTATCCATTTAACCAATTAACCCAATGATAGACCTGTTAACAGCTTGGCAGTTAATAGGTTTTCATAATCCCCCATGCCGCAGGTGATTAATTTCACTTGCGGTTTTTTTGTTTTTTCTCTTGCTCTTTTTTTTCTACGACACAATAAATTCCGCCTTCTTTAATCCCTGGCATAAAACAGCTGTTGCAGGAGATACAACGGGCCGGCGACCTGTCTCCCTCCTGCCAGCGTTTTGCCAGGTCAGGTTCTCGGATAAAGGGGCGTGCCATGGAAATATAATCAGCAGATTCCTGAATGGTTTTTTCAGCAACTTCAAAGCTTCTGAATCCACCTACCACCATGATCGGACATTTGACAGCAGCCCGGATCCGGCGGGCAAGTGGAAGGTTGTAGGCTTCTTTTTCAGGGGAGTTGATCTTTGTTCTTGCAGGGTTCTGATCACCGGAAGCAGGTGTGCCTCCACTCACTTCAATACAGTCGATACCTTCTTTATCGAGGGCCTTTGCTGCAAAAACAGCATCTTCAATGGTGAGACCTCCGGCAAGATTGTCTGAACCGTTCAGCTTTATCATAACTGGGAAATCAGGCCCCACAGCAGACCGGATTGCCCGGTAAGATTTCAGGAGGAAACGGCACCTATTTTCTATGGAACCGCCATACTCATCTTTCCTCTGGTTGGTTAAAGGGGAAAGGAACTGGTTAATGAGAAATCCATGTGCTCCATGGAGTTGGACAGCGTCAAAGCCCCAGTCTTTGGCACGGCGGGCCCCAGCCCCAAAGGCAGTTATGACCCTGGAAATATCCTCCCCTGTCATTTCAGCAGGTAATTCAGGGTACTGGTCAAGTTTCACCGCAGAAGGGGCGAGGGGTTTTCGTCCGGCCTTGGATGAATCGGTCTGGCCGCCTGCATGTACAAGCTGGATGCATATTTTTCCACCATCCTCATGCACCGCCCTGGTCATCTCTTTCATGGTATCTGAAAAGTCATCAGTATGGATTCCCATTTTACCGGGCAAATGTTTTCCTTCAGGGCTGACAAATGTATAGCCGGTTATGATGAGCCCCACATTGCCACGTGCAAGTGTACGATAAAAATCAATAAGCTTTTGGCCGGGTTTGCCATCAGCATCGCACATTCCTTCCCAGGTCGCCGAACGGGCAAGGCGGTTTTTCAAGGTCATACCGTTAATCGTTGTCTGGTCAAATAATGTATTCATAGCCCCTCCATGAATGTAATGAAATGAAGAATTCCAACGAAAGAGGAATTTTTTAATAATGCCAGTGTACCTGAAATATGGGTGTCGGGTCAAATAACAATGAGATTGTCAGACACCTGGAAATAAAAGAAGCTGAAAGGGAGATAAAATACGTGTCTGACAAAGTTGCACCTCTTTATTTTGTGGGGGATTGGCAATTATATCGAGAATGTAAAAATCTTAGTATTTTTTAGTAAAGGTTGTGATGATGCCTTGCAAAGAATCAGGATTACATATATATCTTGATTTGAGCTAAAGGATAAAAAACAGGAGGGTAGAAAGATATGTCGGATACGATTTTTACAAAGATTATCAATAAGGAAATTCCAGCAGATATTGTCTATGAAGATGATTCAAGTCTTGCATTCAGGGACGTCAATCCACAGGCTCCGGTCCATATTCTTATAATTCCTAAAAAACCGATGGAGCAATTAAATGACGCGGAGGTTTCCGACCAGGAGCTTTTAGGGCACCTGATTTTTGTAGCCCATAAGGTTGCTGAAAAGGAAGGGGTCGCAGATGGCTACCGTTTGGTGCTTAACAACGGTGTTGGTGCCGGGCAATTAGTCATGCATGTGCATTTTCATCTTATGGCGGGACGTTCTTTAAAATGGCCTCCAGGATAACCAGATAATTATTCAAAATACCGCGTTTATGACGGAACAGTCTCTTCAGCTTTAACAGCCATTGCATGTTGAGCAATTGTATCGTTGATGAGGCAGACTGCATCTTCACCAGCCTCAATGAAGCGGATGCCCATGCCCTGGTTTACCACTTTTTCAACCGGCAGGTGCAAATTGGACCAGGTAACCTCAGCCCTTAACTGCAGTGGGGATCGGTCCGGCAAATGGATGGTGAGTTGAAATTTTTTACCGATGGCCAGCTTCATGGTACTTGTTATAAATCCGCTGCCATGCGTAATACTTGTGATAATGGCCTCAGCAGTTTTTCCGGAAGATGTTTTAATGGTTGCAGGCCAGTTTGGTTCCACCCTGTTGGGAAGAGAGATTTCTTCAGGATCGATAAGTTCCCTTTCAAGGTTAACAGGTATAATTTTATCGTCCCTTTTCGGCCTGAAGAAATAGACTGCTAAAAAGATAAGAAAAAAAGCGACAGTAAAAACAATCATTGTCATGAACCAGACCATTTGCATAGGCTGTATACCACGGTAAATTTTTTAATATTATTACCAAAAGACCGGATAAAGACTTAATATAATATAATAACCACGCTGAAGCTCTTTGATAAGTATTTAATTGGCAGGACCATCCAGGAACAATGAATCAAAACAAAGAGAGGTAATTATGGGCTTAACAGAACAACTCAATGATTTGAAACAGCAACTGGGCCGGGAAGTACCACGGGAGATACTGGAAGAGATTGGGCAATTTGTGCAAGGACTGGCCCAGTCAGGTATTGAAAAAACAAGCTGCCAGGCCGGTGACAAAGCTCCTCCCTTTATTCTCCCCAATGTAGCAGGGCAGATGGTTTCTTCCGAAGATATATTATCTAAAGGACCCATGGTCTTAAGTTTTTATCGAGGCGCCTGGTGACCGTTTTGTAATCTTGAGCTGCGGTCTTTGCAGCAATCATTACCGAAAATTAAATCACTGGATGCAGAACTGGTGACCATATCACCCCAACTGCCGGATAATTCTTTGTCCACAGCCGAAAAGCTGGCCCTGGAATTTGAGGTTCTTAGCGATATCGGCAACAAGGTGGCCGGGGATTTTGGGATTGTTTTTAAGCTTACAGATAAAATGCAGGAAATTTATAAAAATTTCGGTATTGATCTGCCAACAGCAAACGGCGACCGGAATTTTGAACTTCCCATTCCGGCAACCTATGTGGTTGCACAAAACGGCATAGTTTCGTTTGCCTTGATTGATGCTGATTACACCAATCGTCTTGATCCGGAAACTATCATTGCAGAGCTCCAAAAACTTTAGTCCGTTCGGGTATTTTAACGAATTCAATCTCCATGTTGCAGGCGATTCTCTGGCCAAGGTTTTTAAAGAATTTTAATTGTTCTGCTAAGGCTTATGAATTTAACAGGTAAAGACTCTCTGGCAGTTCCCTCAGAAAATGTATCCAGGCCAGACATCCCGGCAGGGAAAATTCTCTCCATGCATCCTGTGATTGCAGGTGAAGCATTTTACTGGAACCGCGGCGTCTGGGATAAAAATCTGTTCCGGAAAATACAAAAATCCAGGGCGGTTATTTTTCCCCAGACCGTTGAAAAGGAGTTGTACTGTCTGTGCAAAAAATTGTGTCCACTTGTTTTTCCAAACTATGACCTCCGGTTCCAGTGGGAGGGTAAAGTTGGTGATACTCTTGCCTTCTGGGCATTTAACATAAAGCACCCCCATACCCTGATCTTTCCCAGGGTGGAATCCCTTTTGGGTGACCATCCGGACATGGACCATAAGGTTCCTGCACTTCCTCAGTTTCCTTTTGTTTTAAAAGGGGCACGTGGTGGTGAAGGAACACAGGTTTGGTTGATTGAAAGCTCCAAGGAGTTAGAAGAAAGGCTGCAAACTCTGCTGCAGTTTGAATTACAGGGCAGCAGCGGTTTTATCATACAGGAGTATTTGCCGGCTCTGGATAGAGATCTCAGGGTTGTGGTTATCGGAAACCAGGTTGTCAGTTATTGGCGAAAGGCACAAGGGTTTCTTCACAATATTGCCCAGGGCGGCGAGGTTGATGCTGAATCGGATCAGAAACTGCAGGAAATAGGCAGGGAGAGGGTCAAACAGTTCTGTCAGCGTTCAGGTATCAATCTGGCAGCCTTTGATCTCGTATTTTCCCCTGATGAAGGGGAGCCTGTTTTCCTGGAGATAAACTATACTTTCGGACGTACAGGACTTGGCGGGTCGGAAAAATTTTATAAGCTTTTGCAGCATACGGTTGAACAATGGTTGCAGGATAATGCATGAGAATGTCGATTCTTTTCAGACAAAATTGGATGTGTTGAAGGTGCAGGCATGAAGGTGCGTTTCGGCGAAATCCCTGAGGAGGGACTGCGGTATGAGATAAATGATGAATCATGGTTTCCGGACCGTGAACTGCACCGTACAGGCCCGGTTCAAAGTGTGATTGTATTGAAACGTAACGGTGTTGACCGGGTTTTGCTGTCAGGGGAGATACAAACGATAATTACATTTGATTGCGATAGGTGCACTGAAAGTTTCAGCATGGAACTTGACAACAGTTTTGAGCTGGACTTGGAATATGTGCCCGGCAATGTACCGGAGTCTGGCGAGCATGAATGCAGTCCTTCAGAAATGGATGTGATGTACCTGAAGGAACCGGCCATTGATATATTTGAAATATTGATTCAGCAGGTATTTCTTATGATTTTTGAAAAACACCTGTGTTCAGAGTCGTGCAAAGGATTATGTCTCAAGTGCGGCATAAATTTGAACCTGGAGTCCTGTGACTGTAAAAAGGAATTAAAGTCGTCACCATTTTCCATCCTGAAGAAAAACCGTAAATGAATAGGACTCCGGAAGATAGTAGTGTTTTTATGGTTATCTATCACTAAAGCTGTGATTCAGAAAATGTTATTATACCCAATTATCATTCGACGAGGGCGTAACTATCTTTGCTGTTATGGAGAAACGTACTCCAGCTGTACAGGGTGCATATCCAGCACCATATCATCCTTTTCCTTACGTATGACAATATTTTTCAACCAGTTGGCGTTATCTTCCTGTGGGTAGTCGGAGCGGCAATGCGACCCTCTGGTCTCTGTCCTTAGAAGTGCTGACCTGCACACCATCTCTGAGAGGAGCAGCATATTCTGAAGCCCGATGTTGTGCATGAGATCTTTGGGTATTGCAATTCTGCATTTAAGGCTCTCGGATCTAAAATTTTCAATCTGCGCCAATGCCTTTTCGAGATCGTCCGGACTTCTAACGATCCCTGCTTTCTGCCACATCATCTTTTTTAGTGATTTAATCAAAGACAGTGAGTCCTCGCCGTCCTGGGAGAAAAGGGCTTCCAACCTCTCTCTCTCATTTTTTATTTGGTCTTCCGGCTCACTGCTCATATCGTTTTCTTTGGCATTAATGGCGGCATTAGCCCCGGCAATTCCTCCCATGGCAAAAATTTCGGCAAGAGCATTGCCGGCAAGTCGGTTGGCGCCGTGCATGCCACCACAGACCTCGCCGACAGCAAAAAGGCCGGGGAGAGCCGTCCGGGTGGTGCTGTCAATCATTATGCCTCCCATAGTGTGATGGGTCGTGGGCGATACTATACATTCTCTTCTCTCCGACGCACCTTTGGGCAGCATGGGCTTGAGCTTGGTCAGCCTCTCTTCGGACACACCGCTAAGATCCATTAACAAGCCGTGCTCCCTGGCAAAGCCATCCCTGATTTCCTTAAAAATTGTCTGAGCCAGAAGGTCTCTGGTGATAGTCTTCGGGTCGGTCAGGCCATGTTTGGCAAGGATGTTCTCGTTGTCAGAGTTTTTCAACACAGCCCCATTAAACAGAAAACCTTCATACAACACGAGATTGTTGCCCCTTTTTCCCGAGGCTGTGGGATAGTACTGAACGAACTCCATATCCTTCAGGGGAACGCCTAATTCGTAGGCCAGGGCCAGGCCGTCCCCGTTTATTCCCGGCGTGTTACTGGAATTATAATAAATCTGCGAGTAGCCTCCGGTGGCCAAAATAACACACTTGACCGTGAAGATGACAAAACTTCCATCTTCTGAAATCCCTGTCACTGCTGCGATTCTGTTATTGCTGGCAATGAGCCTGGTAATAAAAACCCTGCCAACGAAGTCTACTCCTGCATTCTTGGCATAGGTTATCAGTGGCATCATATAGTCTTTGCCTATGTGGTTCTTGCCCTGAACGTCCCGAGCATACGTGTGGCCGGGAATGGCAAGAAGGTCGAACTTGTCGTCCGTTTTTGAGAAACTGGCACCATATTTCTCCAGTACTGAAGGCTGCCGACCGGCCTCACCCGCCATCATCTTCACCAGTTTCTGGTCGTTGATATACCGCCCCCCGATGACGGTGTCACGCAGGTAAACCTGCGGATTGTCACCGCTGTCTCCCCATCCGGGAGAAGTGAGAATGGCCTTCGACATGATGGTGTTGTTGCCGTACCCAACCTTTGCTTTAGAAACAACGATAACCCGGGCGCCGTTTTCTCTTGCTTCAATGGCGCTTCTGAGACCGGCACCCCCTCCGCCTATGACCAATACATCGCATGAAAATCTTTGACTGTTTTTGGCTAAACCCATATAGATTACCCCTTCTTTCTCCTAATATTTTCTTTGCCTCTAAAATTTAACCATCCTTGCCATTGTTTAGTTTAGTTGTTGCCCAGAAGACTTAATACTTCGATATATTATATTAAATTACAAAGTCAAGGCTGCTGGTCCAAACAGATATTTTTCATAGACTTTTTTTTAGTTGCTATAATCAAAGAACATCTTAATTTTTAATTAAGAAGAGTTGTAAAATTTAATACTGATAACTCTCACAACTTCTTTTGCATTGAGATGCTTCTAAACTTCAGTAAGAAGCAACCAAAAAGTGCAGATGGGAAATGGAGGTGGAATATATGTTTAATAAAAATGATGTTTGTCAAAAAGTAACTGAACTTAATCCGGATTTAGGCGCCTGTGATATTGATATTGATACTTTTTACAGTACGGCAAAAAGATCCTGGATCATTGTATCGAAAAAAGGAGACCATGATATAGTTCATTATCTTGACAAACAGGATATTAAGAAATGTTTGGACGACGTGCAGTGTTTTTCTCTGGGGCTTGATGTAGCTGAACTTACGAAACTTTAAGGAAAAACATTCTAATCCGTGCTAGTCCACTATGGTATGCCTGCTCCCTTCAGGATCGCACATGTAAACCTGATGTCGATTTATTATCACTCTGGAGTGGAGTTGAGGTAAATGTAAAATTTTATTTTTTTGTCCCTGACAACTAAATATAACTTGCCAGATTGTTTGTAGTTAGGTCTCCGAGTCTTATATAGCTACAGTTGATAAAGATAATAATTCTGTTTATAGTCGCAATACTTTAACTGCAGGTCAATTGATTTCATCTCAATACTACAGAACATGCGAGGTAAAAAACATTATGAGTATGCTAATGAACTTAATAGGTGCGGCACTATTAGTGCTGTCTGCAGTATATATCTTTAAGAAAAAATCACATGGAAAACGAATAAATGCCTATTTCTGTAACGCTGTTAGACTTTATGCATTAACTAACGAAGAAGATGCTAGAATTGCAATAGTCACTGCTGCAAAGGTTGCAGCAAAAAAACAGCGGGGTTCAATGGTTAAATATTTGCAAAGTATGGCATCAGACATAAAAAATATGAGTGAAAATGATTCGAAACTAAAACCCCATACAGACAAGTTCGTTGAATCGTCAATTGAGTTGGCAGAAGAAATATCATCAAAGGAATGGACAATAAGCGATATCACTAAACAAAAAGAGGAATTGGGTAGCATAAATTCAGAGTATCTTGTTGCACTTGATAAAGCCGATTCAACAATATTTGCAAAAAAGCATCCCCAGTTATTTAAATGAAATATTCTTCTACAAGGCACTATATATTTTATCTAAACAAAACGGCATGATCTTAAACCAACATTGCCACTGGACTTCTTAACTCTTCCCAAGAGTGCAAAAACTCAAGATGTTGGCAAGTAATGACTTTTGCCCGTAAGCAAATTTCTGTTTTATAATCGCAATTTTAAATCATTTTCAAGGTAACTTTCTTTAAATTCTACTGAGGGATGCAGAAGTGAAAAAATATGGTTTTCTGGGATTGGGGATTATGGGCCAAGCCATGGCTGCAAATTTATTAAAAGCAGATTTTACCGTAACAGTATGGAATCGAACAGCAAGCAAATGTGAGTCGCTGATTAACAAAGGTGCATCTCATCGAGAAACTCCAGCCGAAGTGGTTGCTAGCAGTGATATTACCTTTGCAATGGTTTCCGATCCAGTTGCTGCAAGGAAAATATGCTTCGGTAAACAGGGAGTGCTTGAAGGGATTACAATGGGCAAAGGCTATATTGATGTCTCTACAATTGATCCACAGACTTCAATTGAAATTAGTCAGGCAATAAGTAATAACGGAGGGCGTTTTCTCGAAGCACCTGTCTCTGGAAGCAAAAAACCTGCAGAGGACGGAGCTTTGGTGTTTCTCTGCGCTGGTGATAAATCTTTGTATCAAGAAGCAATCCCTGCACTGGAGATTATGGGTAAAAAGAGTTTTTATTTTGGTGATGCTGGTTTTGGTGCCCGGATGAAGTTAGTGATCAACATGATCATGGGTACAATGATGACAGCACTTTGTGAGGGGTTATCTCTTGGCAAAAAAGCAGGTTTGAATATGAGTGATATACTCGATGTTCTCGACCAGGGTGTCATAGCAAATCAAATGTTCCGTCTCAAAGGACCGATGATGGTTGAAGGTAATTTCCCAACAGCCTTTCCTCTCAAGCACATGCAAAAAGATATGCGTTTGGCGCTTCTTATGGGGGATGATAACGGTCAGGCTCTATATACTGCTGGAGCGGCAAACTTCTCTTATATAAAAGCTAGAAATAAAGGCTTTGATGATGGAGACTTTTCAGCTGTCTTGCAGGCAATTAAGGAGTAAAGATATTTATATTTCTAAGAGTTAACATTGCCAGTACACATCTTAACTTTTTACTCTACTGATCTTTTCTTTTTGTGGCACCATAATCTCTTTGTCATTCTGGATTTGAGAGTTCAACCAGTTTAGGTAAGCACCCTTTCAGGGCATAAACACCCTTTCAGGGCATAAACGACCAATGAGAGACTCCGAGAAATTTCCTGTCCCGGATTCAGGATCAATTTACAAGGGCAATGACAATCGGTAGTGTGATCATTGATATGCCTGTCTGCACAGCGATGATTGAAGACATGAGCCTGGTATCGCCGCCAAGTTGTTTTGCCAGGATATAGGACAGGGGTGAACCGGGCAGGGCGGCAAAGAGCACTGCCACAGAAGTTGACAGGTTGTCAACGCCAATAAGTAGACAGCTGAGCCACATCAGTGTTGGCAGTAATAACAATTTCAACAGGCAGGCATAAACAATTTCCGGGATTGTTTTTTTAATAGCGTTGAACTGTAAAGAGGCGCCCACTGCAAGCAGTCCAAGCGGTAAAGAGCCTTTACCGAGGATGGTGGTAAAATTTTCCACCATTTCTGGAAGTTTAAGGCCTAGAAGATTGAGAGCCATACCTGCAAGACAGGCAATAACCAGAGGGTTTTTTATAACAGTTGTAAAAATCCAGTGCCAGCCACCTTTCTGACCGCCGTAACGGACAAGGACCATAATACAAAGGATATTAACCATGGGGATCATGACAGTGATAAATATTGCAGTCAAATAGAGACCTTCATCGCCGAAAAGGGAAAATACGGCTGCAAATCCTATATATGAGGTGAACCGGATCGAGCCCTGAAAAACAGAGGTAAACGAGGCATCTTTCTTTGAAAGTTTAGGGCGGAGAATAAGGAGAAGACCGCACATGATAAATAAGGCGGCAAGGATTGCCCATACCATGGAGGAAACTGAGTAAGAATCCCAGGAGGCCCCGGCACTGCTGGAAAATAAGAGGGCGGGAAAGAGAATATAATAGACTATCCGTTCAGCACCCGGCCAGAAGTCATTGCCGGCAAATTTACTTTTTTTGAGCACATATCCGCAAATGATTATGAGAAAAACAGGGAGAAGAGAAGTCAGGATGGAAGATGTGCCCACCATTAATCCTCATCAGAGAAAATGGCAGCCTTAAGGAATTCCCTGTTTAGCCGGGCTATGTTGCGTATGGAAATACCCTTGGGGCAGGCTGCTTCGCATTCACGCTCATTGGAGCAGTTGCCAAAGCCCAACGCATCCATTTCCCTGACCATGTCGAGGGCTCTCCTGGCCTGCTCAGGCTGGCCCTGGGGCAGGAGGGCAAGATGTGATACTTTGGCAGCAACAAAGAGCATTGCCGAGGCATTGGGGCAGGCTGCCACACAGGCACCGCAGCCGATGCAGGCGGCAGCGTCCATAGCTTCCTCGGCATTTTTCTGCGGAATCGGTATACCATTGGCATCGGGAGCACCGCCTGTGTTGACTGAGACAAATCCTCCGGAAATTATCATTTTATCCAGAGAACTTCTGTCAACAACGAGATCCTTTTCTATTTTATAGGCCTTGGCCCGAAAGGGTTCAATCACTAAAGTGTCGCCATCCTTAAAGTGCCGCATGTGAAGCTGGCAGAGGGTGGTTTCCTTTTCAGGGCCGTGGGGGTGTCCGTTTACAACGGCACCGCACATACCGCAGATTCCCTCACGGCAGTCATGGTCAAAGGCGACGGGTTCTTCGCCTTCCCGGGTCAGTCTTTCGTTAAGGACATCAAGCATCTCCAAAAAGGACATGTCAGTGGAGATAGGCCCACTTGCGTAAGTTTGAAGCCGGCCCGGCGCGTCAGATTTTGCCTGCCGCCATATTTTAAGGGTTAGTTCTATCTTGCTCACTTGTAACTCCTCTGCGATGGCTGCACATTTTCAAATATCAGGGGTTCCTTGTGAAACTCCGGGCTGCTATCTTTACCTTTGTATTCCCAAACCGAGACATGCGAATAGTTTGCATCGTCCCGTTTGGCTTCATTCTCTTCAGTCTGGCTTTCTTCACGAAGATGACAGCCGCAGGATTCCTTTCTGGAGAGGGCATCAACAACCATTAACTCGGCAAATTCAAGAAAATCGGCAACCCTGCCGGCACGTTCCAGGGACTGATTTAATTCCTGGCCGCTACCGGGAATTGTCACGTTTTGCCAGAATTCATCCCTGATGGCAGGAATTTTGTCCAGGGCCTTCTGCAACCCTTCCTCGTTTCGTGCCATTCCGCAGGCATCCCACATCACGAGCCCAAGCTCCCGGTGAATTTCATCAACTGTTTTCTTGCCTTTTATGGAAAGAAGTTTGCTGATCTTTTCAGTGGCATCGTCTGCTGTTTGTCTGAAAGCCTGGTGCCCGGTATCATTCGGTTTTGAAGAAATGGTGGCCAGATAATTGCCGATGGTATAGGGGATGATGAAATAACCGTCTGCAAGACCCTGCATTAGGGCACTGGCTCCAAGTCTGTTCGCGCCATGGTCTGAGAAATTAGCCTCGCCAAGGACAAAGAGCCCGGGGATGGTGGACATCAGATTATAGTCCACCCACAGGCCGCCCATGGTATAATGCACGGCCGGAAAGATCATCATGGGTTCGTGCATGGGATTGGCAGCAGTAATTTTTTCATACATGTGGAAAAGGTTGCCATACTTCTGGAAGATGACCGAGGCACCATCCCGGTTGATTGCTTCGCTGAAATCAAGGTAAACCGCCAGTCTGGTTGAGCCGACACCCTTGCCCAGATCGCACTGCTCCTTGGCATTTCTCGATGCCACGTCACGCGGCACCAGGTTGCCAAAACTGGGGTACTTGTTCTCCAGGTAGTAGTCACGCTCTGCTTCGGGTATCTCTGCAGGTGGCCTTGTGTCTCCAGGATTTTTGGGAACCCAGACCCGACCGTCGTTGCGCAAGCTTTCGCTCATCAGGGTAAGCTTGGATTGATAGCTGCCGTGCACCGGGATGCAGGTGGGATGGATCTGTACAAAACAGGGGTTGGCAAAGCAGGCGCCTTTTTTATATGCCCGCCAGGCTGCAGTGACATTGGAACCCATGGCATTGGTGGACAGGAAGTAGGCATTACCGTAGCCGCCGGTTGCCAGTACCACTGCATGGGCAGCGTGGGTCTCAATACCACCGGTCAGCATATTTCTGGTGACAATGCCGCGAGCCTGGCCATCAATAATAACCAGATCAAGCATCTCACGCCGGGAAAGCATCTCGACCTTGCCCTTTTTGACCTGGCGCATAAGGGCGGAATAGGCGCCCAAAAGGAGCTGTTGCCCAGTTTGGCCGCGGGCATAAAAGGTACGCGAAACCTGGGCCCCGCCGAATGAGCGGTTTGCCAACTGCCCGCCATACTCCCGGGCAAATGGAACACCCTGGGCCACACACTGGTCAATAATATTATTGCTCACTTGGGCCAGGCGGTAAACATTGGCCTCTCTTGCCCTGAAATCGCCTCCCTTGATAGTATCATAGAAGAGCCGGAATATTGAGTCGCCGTCGTTCTGGTAATTTTTGGCAGCATTGATGCCGCCCTGGGCAGCAATACTGTGAGCCCGACGGGGACTGTCCTGCAGGCAGAAGGTTTTAACATTATAGCCGAGTTCTGCCAGGGAAGCAGAGGCAGAAGCGCCGGCCAGACCCGCACCCACAACAATGATATCAAATTTTCGCTTATTGGCAGGATTGACAAGTTTGCTGTCGAACCGGTGCTTGTCCCATTTTTCTGCCAACGGACCGCCGGGAACCTTTGGATCCAGTTTCATTAATCATTCCTTTATATTGTAAGAAACTGTTTGAAAATGCTTATTATTTTTATAAAAAATGTATGCTTCATGGTTACAGGTGTTAGAGAAGAAAACTTCTTGAAACAAGGGTGAGGACCGGAATGAGAATAAAAACTGTGCCCATCAGAATGCTAAAGACCAGGGCCCCTTTCATAAGCAGCGGGTTGTATTTTTCATGATTGAACCCTATGGACTGGAACAGGCTCCAGAATCCGTGACTTAAATGCAGGGCAAGGGCAACTAAAGAAAATATATAAAAGAATGCCAGACTGGGGCTGCTCAAAAGTTCCCTGACAAGATCGGCGACCGGCACGCTTTTGTCGGTAAAATGAAAGTTCATCAGATGTACAATGATGAAAATAAGGATAATAACACCGGTATAGGGCATGGTGCGGGAACCCCATGAACGGCCGCCTTCAGAGGTGTTGACAGAGTAGCGCGCTGGACGGGCCTGCAGATTTTCCAGGTAGAGTATAATGCCGGTAATAATGTGAATGAGAAACAAGGTGAGCAACCCGATTTCAAAGATATAGACCAGGACACCAAGGGAATGAAGCCGTTCCGCGTAGGTATTGAAGGCATTGCGTCCTAAAAAGCTGACAGAGTTGCCGAGCATATGGGTTAAAAGAAAAAGGGAGAGCAGCAGGCCGCTTGCAGCCATTATGCTTTTCTTACCAACCGATGAACGATACAGGGAGCCAATCAGGCCCATAATGTCCTCTTAATTAATACTTGCTGATAGATATTTCAGTATATTTCAGTGTATAATAGATACCCCAAAATAAGTAGAAATACGAGGTGGCTACACTACCAAAGTTGTTTGTAAAAAACAAGATTTTGCAATGTCTTCGTGTGCTATAAGATTTTTTATGCTGATTGTGTGAAAAGAATGACACAAGCCGGATATCTAACACTCCATAAGCACGGAAAGTTAGCTGAACGTATTGCAGAGGCGCAAGAGAGGTTGTCTCCGTGCAGGGTTTGTCCACGTCGCTGCAAGGTTGACAGACTTTCCGATGAAAAAGGAATTTGTCAGACAGGCGCCAAAGCGGTTGTTTCAAGTTACGCGCCTCATTTTGGCGAGGAAAGTCCCTTGGTTGGCAGCGGAGGCTCCGGCACAATCTTCTTTACCCATTGCAACCTGCTTTGTCTGTTCTGCCAGAATTATGAGATCAGCCATCTGGGGCAGGGCTTGGAAACAGATGCAGGCCAGTTGGCCTCGATGATGGTGAGTCTGCAGCGCCAGGGCTGTCACAACATTAATTTTGTCACTCCTTCCCATGTGGTCCCTCAAATTATGGCCGCCTTGCCAAAAGCAATTGAAAAAGGACTGACAGTACCGTTGGTGTATAACAGCAGTGGTTATGATTCTCCTGAAACGCTTAAATTACTGGAAGGCATTATAGATATTTATATGCCTGATTTTAAATTCTGGAACAGTGAGTCAGCAAAGCGTTATGCCAAAGCACCTGATTATCCGGAAGTTGCCCAAAAGGCCATCCTGGAAATGCACCGGCAGGTAGGCGATCTTGTCATGGATGATGAGGGGGTTGCAGTTAAAGGGTTGCTGGTCAGGCACCTTGTCATGCCGGGTGGCCTCGAAGAGACTGGGGAAGTATTGCGCTTTCTGGCCCAGGAGGTGTCAGTTGATACCTATGTTAATGTGATGGACCAATACAGGCCATGCGGCAAGGCTTATCAGTGCCCACCCATCGACCGGAGGCTTAGCAGTACCGAGTATCAGGAGGCTCTCAAAATGGCTAAAGATGCAGGGTTGCATAGGCTTGATGAGAGGGATTGGGTGAAAATCTTGAAGAGGTTGGGAATCAGGTAGTGTTAAAGGAACAATAAGAGGAATTTTTAATTTTTAATTTTGAATTCTTAATTAAGTCTTTA
>JAUXHH010000156.1 GCA_030621655.1 Desulfobacterales bacterium | reverse complement strand
GCAATGAAAAATTTGACAAAAAGCCTGTAGATCTTGTCAAGGTTGCTCAAAACGTGGGAATGCCAAACCGTGATAACTGTATTGTCTGCCATGGATACGGTGGCGGTGGCGACAATGTTAAGCATGGCGATTTAGACTCATCAATAAAGAACCCATCACGTGAGCTTGATGTGCATATGGCAGTTGATGGCCAGGACTTTTCCTGCCAGGAATGTCATACTACTGAAAGTCATCAGATAAAAGGCAATGCCATGGTTGTCTCTCCTGGAGGGAAAAGCCATATATCCTGTACAGACTGCCATGATAAACAACCCCATGCTGAGACATTATTAAACAGTCACATGGATACGGTTGCCTGTCAGACGTGTCATATCCCTTCTTTTGCTAAAGAGATCCCCACAAAACTCTCATGGGATTGGTCTACGGCCGGTGAGGACAGAGTCTCTCCGGAGCATGATCAATACGGCAAGGCTACCTATCATAAGAAAAAAGGTGATTTCGTCTGGGGCAAAGATGTTGTACCTGCATATGCCTGGTATAACGGTAAAGCCGGCGCCTATCTGCTGGGTGATAAAATAGATCCTGATTCGATTACAAAACTGAGCTGGCCGGAAGGTGATCGCAATGATTCTAAGGCCAAAATATATCCATTCAAGATTCACAAGGGTGTGCAGATATACGATTCAAAAAATAACTATTTCATAACCCCTAAAGTTTTTGGTAAAAAAGGCGATCCTGATGCTTATTGGATTAACTATGATTGGAATAAAGCAGCTGCAGCCGGCATGAAGGCAACCGGCCTTGACTATAGCGGTGAGTATGGTTTCGCGCCTACCGAGATGTACTGGCGGATCAACCATATGGTGGTGCCTGCTGATAACGCTCTAAAATGTCTTGACTGTCATGGTGACAACGGGCGGTTGGACTGGCAGGCTTTAGGCTATGAAGCCGATCCAATGCGGGACAAGAGTGCATCCCGCTCCAGGCGTGCCTCATTGAAATAGGTTTATTAATCTTATCCTCTCTCCCCTACGAAGGCACTATCTGGACTGCTGTATCTGGGTAGTGTCTTCGCAAAGGGTTTTCCTTAAATACAAACTACATGGTGTAAATTTAACACTGTAATTCACATATGCACAAAATACTTGACAAATACAATTGCAACCCTATTGTGTGCATATGAACAAAACGGACACTTTCATTCATTCGTCAATAGTAAAGGAGGACATGATGCAACCCGACAATTTATATGCCACTGAAACATCAAAAGAAAACAACCAGTTTGTCAAGGATCTCTCAGAAACGGTCAATAAATATGGTTTCATCGTCCACAACGAGAGCACCATGGAGATGTCTCACACATTTGGAAATCATGGTGCCGAGGTAGCTGAAGATTTTGATCTGCACATGATCCAGATCTGCAAACCTGAAAAGGCAGCCAAAAGCCTGAGTGCCAACCCGGAGCGTGCTGTTCTGATGCCAAAGTTTATCATGACCTTTACTGAAAATGACAAAACCCAGATCCGCTTTATGCATTACAGCGAAGATAACATCAGAAGCATTGTCAATGATGAGCAGTTCCCTGCATCTCTGGCAGAAACGTATGCCAAAATAATTTCAATGATTGAAGAAGCTAAATAAAGTGTTTGAGCCAGTAAGGATTTATTAGGGGTTAATAATATGTGGAACCTGCTCATTAAAATAAACAAGAAACTGACTTTCGCCATACCAATTATGATGCTGGCAGGATTTATGTTTGGTATCAGTTCAAGTACTGAAATGGTCAGACAGCTCAAGGCATTGATTCTGCCTCTGACTTTCCTGATGGTTTACCCGATGATGGTTACCCTCAATGTCAAACATCTGCAGGAGGGCATAAAAAACGTCAAACTGCAGCTGATGACCCAGTTTATAAATTTTGCCATTATCCCTTTCATTGCCTATGGTCTGGGGCTTTACTTTTTCCCAAACCAGCCATATATGGCTCTGGGACTTTTACTTGCTGCATTACTGCCGACAAGCGGTATGACCATTTCCTGGACGGGTTTTGCCAAGGGGAACATGGGAGCGGCAATCAACATGACTGTCATTGGCCTTACTTTGGGTTCAATAGCTACCCCTTTTTATGTCCAGGCATTGATGGGAACCAAGGTTGATGTAAATTTCATGCTCATTGTAAAACAGATTTTTATAATTGTATTATTGCCCATGGTATTTGGTTTTGTCACCCGACAGGGGCTCATAAAGAAATATGGGCAGCAGGAGTTTAAGAAAAACCTGGGACCCAAATTCCCGGCACTATCCACCATTGGAGTACTGGGCATTGTTTTTGTGGCTATCGGTCTGAAGGCAAAAACAATTGCTGGAGATCCGATTATTCTGGGGTCAATTTTTGTACCGCTTTTTATAATCTATCTGATTAATTTTTCCCTGAGCACCCTGGCAGGCAAGATGTTTTTCAAAAGGGACGATGCCATTGCCCTGGTTTACGGTACGGTAATGCGCAATCTCTCTATTGCCCTGGCAATAGCAATCAATGCCTTTGGCAGTGCCGGTGCTGAAACGGCATTAGTCATTGCCGTTGCATATATTATTCAAGTCCAAGCTGCTGCCTGGTATGTCAAGTTTACTGATACGGTATTTGGACCGGTTCCGGCAGTACAGCAAAAACAATTCGTTTGAATATGGAGGTTTTAAAAATGGATACAACAAGAATCGCTGTCCCCTCACAGTCCCCCGGTGGTTTAGCAGGCGAACGATCTGAGCATTTTGGCCATTGCGACCTTTTCACCCTGGTGGATATGTCGGAGGGCAATATAACCAGGATCCAAACTGTGGATAATGTGGAGCATGCAGCCGGCGGTTGCATGATGCCTGTCAAGCTGTTGCAGGACCACAATGTGCACGTTCTCGTGGTTTCCGGTATGGGTGCAAGGCCTTTACAAGGGTTTGCTGAGGTAGGTATTCAGGTTTTTTTTGCACCCAACGAGCACCCTTACCAGGATGTTAAATCGCTTGTAGAAGGGATGTCCCGTAATGAATTTTCAGTAATGCATCCGGAACAGAGCTGCCAGGGGCACAGCAACTGCCACCAGTAGCTCGCTTTTCTCACGAGCATTACAGCGGACTGGCAGACTCCGAAAATGCCAAAGAATAACTTTGAGGAATTACAATGAAATCATTAGTTCTATATGCAAGTCAAAGCGGCAACACGAAAAAGCTTGCTGATGTTGTTTATGAAGTATTACCTGGCGATAAAGAAATATTTTCTATTGATGAAACGCCTGATTCACTGGTTGATTTTGATTTTATAGCAATAGGATTTTGGTTTCAGGGCGGTAAACCGGATTCCAAGACCTCTGGCTTTCTACCCAAACTGGGTAATAAGAAGATTTTTCTCTTTGCCACCCATGGAACTGCTAAAGGATCTACTCATGCACAACAGGGTATGGCTGCTGCAAAAGAATTAGCTGTCGACGCTGAAGTAACTGGAACATTCAGCTGCCAGGGAGAAGTCAATCCCAAGGTCCTTGAAGCTGCCTCCGCTAAACCGGAGACTCCACCATGGCTGGCAGATGGACCGGGCGCCAAAGGACACCCTGACCAGAATGATCTTGACGAACTGCGTCTTCAGCTTGCTGGAATATTAGTTAATTGATTAAGGCTTTCAAATAAGATAACATCTCTTAGAAAAACCTCATTTAATCTCTGATGGTACCACCATGAAATCATCATACATTTATATTCTGCCAATATTTGTCTTTCTGTTTTTTTTATTTCAGCCATTTTCATATTGTGGGGCGACGGAGAACAGTGAATGTTTCGACTGCCATAGTGACGAGGCTCTTGAAAGAGTTGAATCCGAGGGCATGAAAGCTGGGGTTTTTGTCAATGAGTATAAGTTCAAAAACTCAGTCCACAACATTAACTCAGTTGCATGCATAGATTGCCATGCCGATATTACAGAGCTTAATTACGATCTTGAAGTTCCACACAGTTCGAATCTGGCGCCTGTAGACTGCGGTGCCTGCCATGAAGATGAAGCAGAGGCATACGAAAACAGTGTACATAAAAAAGCAGGCGGTAAAGGCATTTCAATTCCCTGCTATGCCTGTCATGATTATCATTATGTCAGGCCCCTGGAAGGTTATACAGTAACAGAACGGGAAAATGAATTTTGCCTGAAATGTCATGACCCGTATAAATTCCATGACTGGCTGCCACAGAAGGACACCCATTTTGACCATGTTGAATGTGCCGTCTGCCATGCCCCTGACGCTCCCCGGCATATACACCTTCGTTTTTATGATTTAGTGGAAAACACCTATCTTGAATCAGATGAAATACTCGCTGCTTTAAATACTGATCATGAAAATTTCCTGAAACTTCTGGACACGAATGAGAATTCAATCATAGAGGTTGATGAGTTTGAGAATATGGTATTTTTGCTGCGTCGGAAAAATATCAGGGCAACTTTTCGTGGAGAACTCCTTTCTGAAATGGAGCCCGTCATACATCATATAAACAGGGGTGAAGCCAAAAGGGAGTGTGAAACCTGTCATCTGCCAACCTCTCCATTCTTCGAAGCAGTTACCATAGTCCTGGACAATGAAGATGGGCGGATCAGCCATTACGAGGTTGAA
>JAUXHH010000010.1 GCA_030621655.1 Desulfobacterales bacterium | reverse complement strand
ATCTGCCAAACTGGGATAAACATTCATCTTCCTGCCTGGCAACCCGGATCGCCACCGATCAAAAGATCAGCCTGGAAAAAATCGATCTCATAAGTAGGAGCGAAAATATTCTTCAGAATTTTGGTTTTATGGGTTGTCGTGTAAGAATATCAAATGATTCGGCCATTATCGAGCTCTTGGAGGATGATATTGAGCCATTCGTGCAGGAGGCAACGAGACAGTCAGTTATGAAAAAGTTTAATGATTTCGGTATAAAAAAGGTTTTCCTTAGCATGGCAGGCCGAAAAAGGATTCTCTTTTGAAATACTTTCTCCTAACAGATGAGTTCTTCGAGATAGAGAATTTGTTTTTTAATTTTTTGTGAAAACCCGAGTTTTTTTAGGAATAGAGGCAAATTTTGTTTGACAATCAAGTTATTGTTCGTTAAATCGCCATATGAATTTGTAAGTATTGGTTAGCAATTAGACACAAGGGAACTTGTTAAATAATCCAATCAAGAAAAAAAAGAAGGAGGAAAAAGGGGCATGAACAAAAGTGATTTAGTAGAAAGCATGGCTAAAGCAGCAGGGGTTAGCAAAGCAGCAGCAGAGAAAGGTTTGAATGGTATGCTGGAAGCAATCACCAAGGCACTGAAAAAAGGTGACAAGGTGACATTGGTAGGTTTTGGTACTTTTTCTGTTGCCAAGAGAGCTGCGAGACAAGGCCGCAATCCTCAGACCGGCAAGATGATCAAGATCGCTGCCAAGAAAGTTGCCAAGTTCAAAGCCGGCAGCAAACTTGCTGCTGCTGTTAAGAAGTAATATCCTGTTTTAAAATTTAGTACGATTCCGGCAGGTGTAATTCCGCGATGCGGAAATAGCACCTGCCGTTTTTTTTCAGTTTTTATTATTGAAGTTCCTTCAACAGGTCGGGATGTGGCGCAGTCTGGTAGCGCGCATGCTTCGGGAGCATGAAGTCGGAGGTTCAAATCCTCTCATCCCGACCATTCTTTTTGATTTCGGTCACTTCACAACCAAGTTTTCCTGCCTGAAGAATTACTTCCAGATCTTTACCGACACTCACCTGCTTGGTCGACCGTATCAATTCACCTGGCTGCTTTTCTTTGGGACCGGACCTCACTACCGCATATCCACGGGCCAGGACTCCCAGGGGACTGATAGCTTCAAGAAGGGTCGTTGCCGTGGTCAGTCGGTGTCTTTTTTTATGGAGGTGCTGCAGTATCACGCTCTGCAAACGCCTGGTGAGTTCTCTGGTCCATTGCTGTTTCAAGGTAAGCTGCTGGACTGGACTGAGTTTGTGAAGCTTTCCTGAAAGGGATTGAAGTCGCATGGTAAGCCCGTACAAATAACCTCTATAACTATGCACGAGAGAAGAATATATATTGTCCAGGTGCAGCAAATTGTGGGCAATAAGTGAGCGGGGATCGCCAAGCATGCGCTGCTGCATATTTATCCGGTGTCTTTTTCCCCGTATTGATTGAGAAACGGCCTTGGCCAGTAACAGCTTAAGTCGCTGGATATGTTCTGAGAGTATCTGTCTGTTGGGGATAACCGCCTCAGCAGCAGCAGTCGGAGTCGGCGTTCGCAGATCTGAGACAAAATCGGCAATAGTAAAATCAATCTCGTGTCCTATAGCCGAGACAACAGGAATGTCTGACGCATGGATGGCCCGGGCGACGCTCTCTTCATTAAACGGCCAAAGGTCCTCAATGGACCCACCGCCGCGGCATAAGATGATAACATCGGATCGTTTGCGTTGGTTGAGAGTTTCCAGGGCAGCACAAATTTCGGCTGCAGCCTCTTTGCCCTGTACCCGGACAGGAAAGATTTCAATGGGCTGGGATGGAAAACGGTGCCGGGCTACTTTAAGAAAGTCAAACAATGCCGCCCCATCAGGAGAGGTGACTAACGCAACCCGGGACGGGAATGCTGGAATTTCTTTTTTTTGATCCTGGTCGAAAAGCCCTTCATCAGCAAGTTTCTGCTTGAGGTTTTCAAAGGCAATCTGGAGTTCGCCGGTACCATGGCGTTCCAAATAATCAATGATCAGCTGATATTCACCCCGCGGTTCATACACCGAGATGCGGCCCCGGCAGATTGCCTGCTGCCCATCTTCGGGCAGTTCCCGGAGGTATTTCTGCTGTTGCTTGAAAAGTACTGCCTTAAGCTGGGATGAATCGTCCTTGAGAGTAAAGTACAGATGTCCGGAATAAGGCCGCCGGAGGTTGGAAATTTCTCCACTGACACTAATAAATGGAAGTTCTGTCTCAAGAATACCGCGTATGGATCTGGTAAGTTCCGTTACCGTCAGAATTCTGGGAGTTGATAATTCGAGCATAAAGTCAGTGGATTGTTGGAGTTACGTTATATATTGTTGCTTTTTTTACCAGTTCCGAAATAACATACAAGAAGTACAAAAAATATTGTAACCTTTAAATAAGAATCTATTAAAAAAGCCGGATGATTTTTTAGGCAGTCGATATTATAGTAATCGGCTCCTACCTGACAGGATGAAACTGTTGATTGGGGTCTGGTAGAAATATTTTTTGAAATAACCGTAGCATTCTATGATGATAATCGAGTTGGCCTGACAAAATGAGCCGGGCCTATTCATATCTTACACAAGGATATATTAATGAGCGCACAGAGTTTATTCAGTAAGAAGAACATTGAATCACAACAGCATGATACTCGCACAGGCATCATGGAAGAACTGAACCTCCCTCCAGGGATGATTTCTTTTGTTCGAAAGAATGCCAGGAATCTGCAGATAGGTCTGATCTGTATTGTAGTTTTGGCTCTTGCCTGGGTTTTCTATGATTACTACACTGAACTTCAGGCAAATAAGGGTGCTTCACTTCTTGCTTCTGCTATGCAGACTGAGGCAACAGAGGAACGGGCACAGATGCTGGAGAATGTTATCAACGATTATTCTCGAACCGATGCCGCCCGTTGGGGTAAACTGGAATTGGCGCATCTGGACTATCAGGAAGGCAGGTTTGATGCAGCGGTTGCAAGGTATGGAGAAATCATTGCCAAACTTCCTGCTGATAACTCCCTCGTACCACTCGTCAGGATAAACCTGGCACAAAGCTATGAGGAAGCCGGCCAGCACGACCAGGCTATTGCCCAATACAATCTATTAAAAAAATCCACCGGATTTAAAGAGGAAGCCCATCTTGCTCTGGGCAGAATTTACAAGGCAAATGATGAGCCGTCTAAAGCTCGCAAAGAGTATGAGGAGCTTTTGAGTACTATGGAAGAAGATGCTGACCCATTGCTCAGCAGGTCTAGGGTACAGGCATTGCTTATCTCCTTAGGTGGTGAAAAGATCATTACAGCATCCAAACCTGAAGAAAATAAAGAGTAACTGTTTATCCCCCCCGCATGCAGACCATCCATCCATTGGCTGATATGACCCGCTGGTCCAATGAAGTTATTGCCAGCGGCAGTACAATCGCTCTGGTCCCGACCATGGGATATTTTCATGAAGGACACCTGAGCCTGATGCGCTTGGCCAAGTGTCTGGCTGACAGGGTCGTGGTCAGCCTGTTTGTCAATTCCCTGCAATTCGGCCCAAGCGAAGATCTCAGCAGGTACCCCAGAGATTTGGCGAGGGATAGCAGGATGGCTGCAGATGAGAAGGTTGATATCCTCTTTGTGCCGACTGAAACTGAAATATATGCACTTGATTTCAACACCCGTGTCAGTGTTTGCTCCATTACTGATACACTTTGCGGCAAACAGCGTCCCGGGCACTTTGAGGGGGTGACCACGGTGGTTGCCAAGTTGTTCAACATCGTCAAACCTCATATTGCTGTCTTTGGCCAGAAGGATTTTCAGCAACTCAGCGTTATCAGCAAGATGACTCGTGATCTCAACTGGGATATTGAGATTGTCGGTCATCCGATAGTCCGGGCGGAAGACGGCCTGGCTATGAGTTCCCGCAACACGTATCTTTCCAGTGAGGAAAGGGAGCAGTCTCTCTGCCTCTATAAGTCAGTCCAGCACGCAAAAACAAGATTCGACAACGGCTTTACAGACGCGGAGCTGTTAAAGTCTGAGATTCGTGATATTATTTTAGCCAACTCCGGGGTTAGTGTTGACTATATCTCTGTAGTTGATAAAGATAATCTTTCTGATAAGGAAGTAATTGATTCAAATAGCGTTTTGGCCCTGGCAGTAATAGTCGGCCAAACGAGATTGATTGATAATTATTTTATGGGAAGTGATACTGAAATAAGCAAATGATATTGGTAAATTACAATGCAACGTCACATGTTAAAATCAAAAATACATAGGGCTACCATTACTGATGCAGACCTGAATTATGAAGGCAGCCTGACAATCGATAAAGAACTCCTGAATGCTGTGGACCTGCATCCCTATGAGCGGGTGATGGTCTATAACATTAACAATGGCGAACGCTTTGACACCTATGCCATTGAGGGCCAGCCGGGTTCGGGGGTGATAGGGTTAAATGGCGCTGCTGCACGCAAAGGATTGATAGGGGATCAAATCATTATTGTCAGCTATGCATTCTTTTCTGAAGAGGAATTAAATAACTACAGGCCGAAGATTGTATTACTGAACAAATCGAACAAGATTAAAAAATGGCTGCATAAGTAGATTGAATACAATGAGCAACCAAACCTAGGAGAACATGAAATGCCAGGCTTTGAGGTCTTTGGTGAGAAAGAAAAACAGGAGATATTGGACGTACTGGAAACAGGTGTGCTGTTTCGCTATGAATTCGGAGAACAACGCAAGGGAGTGTATAAGGTGCGTACCTTTGAGGAGAAATTTGCCAAGTATAATGGGGCTGGTTACGCCCAGGCAGTAACCTCGGGAACCGTGGCTCTGAAGGTGGCATTGGCCGTGCTCGGTGTCGGGCCGGGCGATGAGGTCATCACCCAGGGATTCACCTTCGTGGCCACCTGGGAGGCAATCTTCGATGTCGGCGCCATACCTGTTTTCACAGAAATTGACGCCACACTCAATATGGCTCCCGCCGATCTGGAGAAAAAGATTACCGAGAAAACAAAGGCCATTATCCCTGTGCATATGCTTGGCTCAGGCGCCAGGATAGATGAGATTATGGCCATTGCGGATAAGCACAATATCCCGGTTATAGAGGATACCGCCCAGGCCGCTGGAGGAACGTGGCGGGGCAAGCATCTCGGAACGTTCGGTAAATGCGGCACCTTTTCTTTTGATGCGGTCAAGACAATGACCACAGGGGAAGGCGGCATGATCATAACCGATGATGAAAATATTTGGCGTAACATGTCCGAGTACCATGATCACGGTCATGACCATGTCCCCAACCCGGGCGGCAGGGGAGGAGAAGGCAGTAGCTTTATTGGATTTAATTACCGCATGATGGAACTCCAGGGCGCCATGGGTATTGCCCAGCTTGCCCAGCTTGATGGCATGATCGTTGCCCAGAAAGAAAACAAGACTGCCATGAGGAATTCGGTCAGAAAGCTGCCGGGGGTGACATTCAGAACCCTGGTTGATGAGGAGGGAGATTCTGCGACATTTCTGGCATTCTTCCTGCCAAGCCGTGAAAATGCCCAGATCGTTAATCGCATTTTGCAGGATAACGGGGCAGGGGCGATCAGCTTTGCCGAGAATACCTGGCATTACTATCCCAAATGGGAGCATATAATAAATAGCTCTACAGTCACAGACAGCGGTTGGCCGTTTAAGGACCAGGATGGCAGAAGAAGGGTGGTGTATGATCCGCAAAACCTTCCAGGTTCTGCAGAGATAATGAACAGGCTCCTGGTGTACCAGGTGCCAATTAAATTACCTGAAGAACGTTTGCAGCAGATAGATGCAGCCATGGAGAAGGCGGCTGCTGAAGTCGGTTAACCTTTCACAAGCCGATACAGTCACATCTATTTCGGAGTCTCCTTGCAGTCGCTTACCTGTCGGAGAAAATCCGGCATAGTATTATATAGCCGGGTTTCCTGCTTCTTATATCCGAAGTCTGCGCTTATCTACAACTATCTCAACTTGTGATTAGGCCGGTATTGCCCATATCTTTCAGTTTAGATCTCAATATCATTCATCAGCCTGGAAATAGCAATTACCTGTTTTCTATCCCAATAAAGCAAAAAACAATAAACTCACTTGCTTACTGATTCTATTAATGCTATCTTTTTGGTTGCGTTTTATGCCGCAGCAGAATCACTGGTCCTATAAAAATTATATTTGGTGCCTGGCACGTACGCGGACTTTTTGCATTAGTATCTTTTCCTCTCTTCCTCTATGGATTATCTAAGTAGTCTCCAGTGCAAAACTGAACCCTTTGTCTCTCCTTCAGGCTCGGAAATCTATCTATGCCAGGCTGTCAGAGATTTAACTGAGAAACTTTCCCATAACATCCACCTTGGTGCAGGGTTGCAATTAGTGATAGGTGCTGAGGGGTTAGGGAAAACCACTCTTTTAAACCAGCTAGCGCAAAAGTTCAGCGCAGACAATAAAACAGTTGTACTTTTGATTAGTAATCCTCAGTTCAGGGACCTGCAGCAATTCCTCATTACTGTTGCGGGTATTTTCAAAACCATCAATGCTCCCTCTGGTTTTGATGACAATACATTCCAGAAGGCTTTCAATAGCTTTTTTTACAAACTTTATGAGCAGGAGAAAAAAATTGTTCTTCTGCTTATTGATAATGGTCAGAATCTTCCAGACTTCTGCCTCCATGCCCTGAATTCCTTTTATGATTATCATCCTGACTGCCGGTGTTTTCTCCAGACTGTCATATGTGGTGAGCCTTCGTTCCAGAGGAAAATTAACACGAACAAAGCCTTAAACGGCCGCTTTTATTCAACCACCGCACCTAAGCCTTTCAACTTTAAAGACATTAGAAAATTGATTCGTTTTCACCTGGAACATGCCGCAGCCGATCCCGGTTCTCCCCCGGCACTTTTCAGTATACCTGCCCAGTGGGTTATTTATCGCATGGCTCAAGGGCATCCCCAAAAAACCATTGACCTCTGCCACTTCATAGTCCTGACACTGGTTATTGAAAACCGAAAAAAAGCTGACTGGTTTTTAACTCTGCGCTCCGCCAAACTGTTTATCCCCAAAAGGGCAAAAAAGTTGCAGATTATACGTACCACTTTTCTCTCCAGTCTCATCGTTTTCATGCTAGTTCTCGGATTATGGTCAGAAGAGATCAAGACATTGAATGTATCAAGGCACGGGCATCTGCTTCAGGTGACTGTCCCCCAAAAGGTACAACCGCAAGAGACCAAACCAGTTAAACAGGAAGAAGTAACACAAGAAACTTATCCGTCGGAACGGACCAGAGAAGCCCCCCCCCAAATTTCCGCAATCATAAAAGAAACCTTACCGCCGGTCGTACCAGCAGAGGAGCAGGGCGCAGGAAAAGAACCAGCTAAAAAGTCTGCTGCAGTTCCGAATCAGCCCGAAGTCAAAGCCTCAACTGCAGAAGTTCCCGTGCCCGAATTAGCCGAAGTCATTGATGAAGAGGCTATGGCTGAACTAAAACCGGTTCCGGAAGTTGAGACCATTGTTACTCCGGCTATCAGGGAAATACGGGAAGTAAGGCCCGGTGACACCCTTCTGGTCATGATTCAGCAGGTTTACGGTCCGGGTTACATCAAAAAGCAATATATAGACCGGGTTATTGATGCCAACACCCATTTAAAGAGTCCCGACAACCTGGAAGTCGGCGATCAGGTATTTTTTCCTGCTGATTTTGTCCAAAAGGAGACAAAACCTCTTGTCGCTACAGCAGCATCGGAATCCCTACCTAGCACGAAGTCTGTTCTGGAGCCGCAACCGGTTTATTCTCCAGATTTTATCGATAAGCGGGTAGAGCCACCTGAATATCTTGGTGATATTATTACTGCTCCAGGAGAAGCTTTTGGTGATATGGTCCGCAGGATTTATGGTCCCTGGAGCTTCAATACTGAAAACGTCAAAACCATTTTAGCAGTCAATCCGAACCTTAAGAGTCCTGAATTGTTGCATGTGGGGCATAAAATCCGTTTTCCCACAATTCCCGTTACCCTAACGCCAAAAGCAGAAGAAGTATGGTGGGTACGAATCATTACTTATGACAATATCCAAAGCGCTTATCGTTTCCTGAGGAAATACAGGAAATCACCACCCCCCTTGGTGATTCTCCCTTCAAGAGACGAAAGTGGCCAAGTTCTCATGAATATCCTGCTGGAAGAATATTTTATGGATACAGAGTCGGCACAAAAAGCCATCCAGGCCCTGCCTAGTGTAATTACAGTTCAAGCTGAAGCCTTGCATGGCCTGAGTCCTGCAACTTTTTACTATCGGATGAAGAAGCAAAACGATTAGAAGAATAATGAAACAAAAAAACAGTAATACATTATGGCACTGACCTTCTTGGCCTACATATTTTTTGCTGGGGGAGTTGTTGCCATTCTCTACTCAATACTGGCTCTGTTTAGCTTAATGAATCATACGCGGGTACAGAAAGTCCTGCCTGATAAATATGAACCAGGAGCAGACATGCTGGCGGCAAGGGGACCGGCTGTTGCCGAGGCTTTTTGGGAGCGCGCAAAAATTCTTCTGCAAAACGGACGATTTGATGCTGCCCTTGCCGATTGCAAACGCGCTTTAGAAGTCAATCCGAACCATGCTGATGCCAAAAGGCTTTGGGAGCATCTGTTTCCACCGGAGTTTGTCTCAATAGTACCGGCGGGAAAAGCATTACTCCTTGCTGCAGAAGCAGAAAAGGCCTGTCATAAAACCGAGAAAGTGGCCCATGAGTCCGAGCCGAAACAGGCTAAACCTTCTTGCTCCAGTTGAACCGACCTGGGAGACTGCGGCAATAGAGGTTACTTTCGAACCAGGACCGAAATGCGCTCCCAAATTGCAAGTTTTTATTTTTGGTACTATATATCTAAACATTTCTGATATATTGAATAAATCAATTATTAATTGAAAATCGTTTTCTACGAGGTTGTTTTTTTCTCGTTTTTTTTATCTTGCCGTATTCAGGGGGAACTTGGACTAACGTTTCAATCTATTATTCAGACTTACAGACATTTTGACTTCAAATAATATAAAATCCCATTTTATTTATTCAATTGACAGTCGGTCCGAATATTATTTATAGGTTAATTCATCAGGATTCTAGATGATTTGAAATGCTCGTCTTGTTATTGACAAGTCTTAAATATAATTATTTATCAGCTTTATTGATTAATGTTTAATTGCTTTGAATGACCTGAGAAAAATATGATTGGGGACCCGCGTCCCCATTTGTAACCATTCAGGCACAAAGGCACAAAGGCACAGAGTTTTAAAAAAACTGGCAACAAAATCACATGGTTACATTGTGTGCACTTAAAATCTTTACACTGCGCTTTGTCTTACGGTCACTTTGTGCCTCTGTGCCTTTGAGCCTTTTATTAATTAATGGTTCTGGCTGAGCCAACTGACTCTGACCCGGCCCTGAGGACCGGGTTTTCAAGGACGAATAAACAGTCCCTAGTGATTATTTTAAAGGCCAGAATGTAATTCAATGTTATCTTCCCAGGAGGAAACACTTCTGTCAGTTTGAAATTATCTTTGCAGAGTGAATGAATGGAAACAAGAAGAAAGGTCGACAAACAACTAGATATAGGGGACAGGCGAAAAGTTGATAGACGGAGTGGTGCGGATAGGCGATCAGGATGGGACAAAACAGAAGGCCTCCTGCTTCGGGGAACACTGGCTGCAACAGCTTCCATGGTCTTTCAATTCAGTCGGCCTTTTACGATAATTCTCGGCTATGTTGATCTTTTGTTAAACAGATCCAAGGAAAAACACACAAAACAAAAACTTGTTATTATAAAAGAGCAATTAGAGATAATCTCAGAGATACTTGATGATTTCAGAGAAGTTGACAACTTTAGAACAAAATATTTTGACGGTATGGAAATACTGGATACAAACAGACTGATGGAGGAGGAACCGAATAAACTGGATCGCAAAATACTATGAGCCAAACTAAAGCTTCAGCCAAAGATGTTGCCATGTCAAACATGAAGAACATGGAGGTTTTGCTATTTGACAATAGAAACGATCAGTCCCTCATGATTAAAGAAATGCTTAAACAGATAGGTTGTAGAGTTTCCCCGGTTATGATCAAGCATGACTGCTTTGCAAAGCTCATAAACGGGAGATACGATCTGGTGCTATTTGATCATAGTATTCCAGGGTTGGATGTTACCGGTTTTGTTAATCAGCTTGAAATAATTGATCGATGCATGTCCGTTGCAATGATGGTTACACTACCAAGCAGATTTTATGAGGGGAAATATGGCTGCTCAGGAATTGATTACCTGATTTTTAAGCCATTTGGGTATGAAGAGTTATTATTGTTGGTAAGGGAGGCTTTTCAATCTTCCCTAAAATTAAAAAAAATTATCCTGAACAAATGGGAATGAGCAATCTGCATTTCTGCTGTTGTTGCTTTGTAAAACAGCTTCTGACAAATTATTAATCTGTAACATTTTCAAAAAAATATTTTCAAAAACAAATAATTAACAATTGCAAACAACAAATCAAGGGAGGAAATGATGAAAAAAACAACTAAAAAAGATAACGGCATAAAGGATTCCATCTCCAAGCTTTTCATTCTGAGAGATTCATGCCAGGGCACCTGTATGACCCAAAAAGATAACCCGAATATTATCTGGTTCGAGGGAGCGACAGTTTTGCTCCAGCAGGGTGTTGACAGTCTGAAGTCCGCGAAGCAGAAAATCGATAGTGGTGACGGAGACGCAAGCAAAGAATTTCGCAGCAAAGTGAGGGAGACAGTTTCAAAATTGACGGTTTTACAGAGATCTTCGGTTGTCACGCGTTCAGAGGATTTGGCTGAAAATGTTATCTGGTTTGAAGGCGCCGAATATATGATCTCCGATGTGGTTAATCAGCTGCAAAAAGCACTCCAGAAAACTGAGATCCAGGCAGTCACTCAAGCAGAAACTGACAGCTCCGAAAGTGATGAATCCGAGCTTGAAGAAGAGGAAGAGGAAGAAAGTGAGACAGATGATGATGCCGGTAAAGCGAACAAAAAGGCTGCCGCATAAATTAATATAGATCATCCGACAACCGCACAATCTTGATTATTCGCTTTTGCTGGATCAATATTTTTTTCTTGAATTACTTCTTACAGGGTGCTCCCATGGTTTAACTGGAATTCTCCACGACTACTCATTATTTTGAGCAGCGTGGGGACCTCCAGCACTGGGATGCGGACAATCGGGCATAATTATTCTTCCCTGGGAAAGACCTTGATGTGCCACGGCTCAAAACGTACACCCTTGAGGTTGCCCTCCGTATACCGTAGACTAACATACTCAAGGTCTTCAAGTTTTTTGAATACTTCAGTTGTCGTGAATCTCTCGGTGAAATTCAATACCCCATACCCCATTTGGCCGACATCGAAATCCGCGATACCGTGAAACGAATACCCGGGGGGTGCTAACGAGCGGGAAGCCAGGGAAAGATTTCCTCTATTGGTCTCCGCCTTGTGGAGGAAGAGCAGAAACTGCTTGACGACACCCCTTATGCCGGAAGTCAGATACAACTTGTCGCCCGCACTGTTTTTAAGCTTTTTATATATTTCATGCGAAATGCCACGATACACATAATTTCCCGTGTGAGGAATCTTTACAGCATCGTTCTTATCGATGCGTAAGGTCATTTTGTCTATGGGCTTTTCACCGATAAATCCATAGACAGAACTGTCCGTGTAGAAAATCCTTTCAAGAAAGCCCAGCTCCTTTTTGGTAAATTCACCAACCTCGGGATAGTAGCGGGCAATGGCGAGGCCATCGTCAAAGCCCAAGAGGTAAAAATTGCCATGTCCGACCATGAGCTCAAGTCTTTTGAGACGAGACACACATGAACGAAGTACCGGAAGCAGCTCTTTTTCAACATAGATATCGTCAGGATGCGATTGGTCAAAATCTTGCATCTTGTGGAGATAGTCTTTGATATTGCTGTCAAATGAGGATTGGGCGAGTCCCTGGGGCCGCGGCAATAGCTGGTTGGCGGAAACAAGGGAAAAAGGGGGAACCCCGCTGAGTATAACCCCAGCAGTTACTGCTTTTATAAAATCTCTTCTCTTCATTCTCTTCCGGCCCTAACTTTATTATTCGGTGATATGTAATAGCTTGTCAGCCCGCGCACAAAATCGAGATAGCCATCTCAAACTGCCCAGAATCCTGACTTTATAATAAACTAATAATGTTTCAGATGAAAGTCTATCAATCAAAAAAATCCGCCACATCAACGAGTGTTGTATTAATCAAGACTTTTTGCCAACATGTTGAGTTTTAATTCACACAAACAGATTCAAGATGGACAGTGGACATCTTAACCTTGCATAAAATTGAATATAACTTGCCATATTGTTGATTTATTATGGCCGCCCAACCAGTAAATACTTCTGAATATTATCTTAACTTTTAAAAGTCAATATTATTATCCTGTGGTCTTTTACCTCATGCCTTTCTGGCGTCACTTGTTTGATTCAGATAAGGTAAACATCAAAGCGGCTGGTTTTTCCTGTTATGGAATGGGATGGCACACCATTGCCAAGTGTTGGGGCCAAGCGTGGTCTCTTGACCACAACCCGGTTGCGGGCGCAATGAAGAGCAATATCTAAGAGTTCTCCTGCATCCTGGTCATCACCAGCCAATCCACGCAGTATTCTCATTTCCTTTTTAACCAGACTGCTCTTGGTGCGTTCCGGATACATCGGATCAAGGTAGATGACATCGGGCCGGTCCTGCTGCTTTAGTTTTTGCAGAAATTCTTTACTGTCAGTGAGGGTGAGTCGTATCCTGCCGGCAGTTTCAACTGTATAGGCTGCCCGCCTCGCCCTCTGTAAACCTTCTTCAAGCATGGCTGCCAGTGTTGGTGAACGTTCAAGCATGTGCACCTGACAGCCTAGATAGGCCAGAACAAAACCGTCCCGACCCAGTCCGGCGGTTGTATCAATCACAGCGGGTTGCCAGCCTTTTTTTAAGCCAATGGCCCGGGCCAGGGCTTGACTGCGGCCACCTCCATGCTTCAGGCGGTATTCCATGGTGGAGCCCGTAAAGCTGATCATGATCGGCCCCGGTCCGTTTTCATCTGCCTGTTTAAGGGCCAGGCCGTCAGCAGAGCATATCAGGAGGAACTGAAATTCATGTGTGTCCTTCCGGGCCAGAGGAATTCCCAGTTCTGCTGCCAGGGTGTGCGCCCAGTCATACTGATCAGTGGTTGCCGGGCAGACTGCAACGGCCAATGTCTTGTTGCCATGAATCATGGTGCTTTTGTATAAAAAAAGGTGTCACGCGCTCTAAATGTTTGTTAAAAAGACTGCATATTATTAGGTTTGATTATTCCTATAATACACATAACCCTTAAATAAGGAAACCATGGACCATCACGATACAACTGAACCCAAGGTAGTGGCAATTATCCCGGCCCGTTATCATTCGAACCGATTCGAGGGCAAACCTGTTGCTCCCATACTGGGAAAACCAATGATACAGCACGTTTATGAGCGTGCACTCTCAGTACAATTGCTTTCCAGGGTCGTTATTGCCACCGATGATGAGCGCATCGCAGACTGTGTCAGGTCCTTTGAAGGCGAGGTGGTCATGACACGGGCTGATCATGCCTCCGGGACTGACAGGCTTGCGGAAGCTGCCACAAAACTTGATATTTCTGAACAGGACGTGGTGGTCAATATCCAGGGCGACCAACCGCTGTTTCCTGCGGAGGTAATTGAACAGGTTGCGCGACCACTCCTCGAAGATCCTACCTTGCCGATGTCCACCTTGATCTACAAGATTATCCGTAAGGAGGAAATCGGCGATCCCAATCATGTGAAGACAGTTTTTGACCGGAACAACAATGCCCTTTATTTTTCCAGGTCCCCTATTCCATTTCAGAGAGATCTCAACGAAGTTACAGAACCCACCTACTACAAACATTTGGGGTTTTATGGGTATCGTAAGGGCTTTCTCCTGACTTTTGTCAGTTTGCCTGAAGGTGAATGGGAGCGGTTCGAGAAACTTGAGCAGTTGCGGGCCCTGGAATTTGGCTATAGAATCAAAGTTGTCCTTACTGAATATGATTCGGTGGAAGTCGATACACTTAAAGACTTGAAACGGGTTGAGGAAATTCTGCGCAGGGAGCAGGATTGACGCTATTTAGATAAAACTAATTAGAAAGAGGGTGCAGAAAAATGAGAAAGAAAATAACAATCATTGGTGCAGGAAATGTTGGTGCTACCGCCGCCCATTGGGCCGTAGTCCGCGGTTTGGGTGACGTGGTTTTGTTGGACGTGGTGGAGGGAGTGCCGCAGGGCAAAGCCCTTGATCTCTGGCAGTCAGGTCCGGTGGAAAATTTCGCCTGGGGGGTGAAGGGCAGCAACGATTATGCTGATACTGCCGGATCAGATATTGTGATTATTACAGCGGGACTGGCAAGAAAACCTGGAATGTCACGGGATGATCTCCTGGCAAAGAATGTTGCTATTGTAAAAACATGTACAGCAGAGGCTGTAAAATATTCTCCGGACTGCGTCCTCATAGTTGTAACCAACCCGATTGATGCCATGGTGTATACGGCATTCAAGGTTTCCGGTTTCCCACCTAACAGGGTTATCGGCATGGCTGGTGTTCTTGATTCAGCCCGGTACAGGACATTTCTCGCCGATGCCTTAGGTGTCGCCCCGAGTGATGTTAATGCCATGGTTATGGGCATTCACGGTGATAATATGCTGCCGTTGCCCCGGTTGGCCAATGTCGCCGGCGTTCCAATCAGCGATTTGCTATCGGAAGAAAAAATCAATGAAATTGTTAAGCGGACCCAGATGGGCGGCATTGAGATTGTGAATCACCTGAAGACAGGAAGCGCTTTTTATACACCGGGGCTCTCTGCAATTGAGATGGCTGAGGCCATTGTAAAAGACAGTAAAAGAGTGTTGCCGTGTGCGGCATATCTTGAAGGTGAATTTGGCATATCCGGCTGTTTTCTCGGTGTACCGGTGGTGCTCGGTGAAAAAGGTGTTGAAAGGATTATAGAGTTTGAACTCACAAGCGAAGAGAAGGCTGCATTAAATGAGTCGGTGGCAGCGGTTCAGAATCAGATGGCTGACACCGGTCTGTAACAGTTGGTAAAAGGCTAAAGGTAAAAAACTCGGAGTCTCGCTAAGCTCGTTTATGCCCTGAAAGGGTGCTTACCTGATGCTGGATACTGGTTAAAAACTAATTGCTGATTTATGATTTCCACAAAGGCCATTGAAGACAGTTTAACTTCGCTGGATAAACTTGTCCAGTTTCCGTTGGATCTCCTGCCGCAACAGGAATTTGCAGAAAAGCTCATTCATCTTGAACTGCAGGGTCCTCCTGAAGGGTTACCTCATAAGATTACTGCCGATCTGCGTGGTCTGGCTGCCTCACTATCTGAGTTTGAGGTGCAGAATACTAAGGTTGTGGTCCTCGGGGGCGGCACTGGACTCTCCAACATTATTGGGGGGGACAGTAGAAAAAAAAGCTGGCCTGATGAGCCTTTCAGCGGTCTGAAAGAGATTTTTCCGCAGACAAAAGCCATTGCCTGTGTAACAGATGACGGCGGCTCAACCGGGGAATTGTTAAAGGATCTTCCCTTTATCGCCTTGGGTGACATCCGTCATGTCCTGCTTTCATCGATACGGAAAGAAGATCTTCAGGCTACCTATGGATTAGGTGAAGCAGACTGCCTGTTGGTAGCAAAAAGGTTGCATAAACTGTTTAATTACCGGTTTGACAAGCAGCCTGATTCAATAGAAAAGCTTATGGCTGCCGTTGATCTTGATTCTGCCGGTCTGCCAGAGCCGATGTATCAATATCTCGCCGGGCTTCTGGATTTATTATTTACTGATCCCCGGTTGTCCAAATTGATTTTAAGGCCTCACTGCCTTGGAAACCTTCTGTTGGCTGCAGCCATATGGCAGGGTGCGGATGAGTTGCACCAGAAAGAGCAGACCTGTCAGTCTTTTGATTCCAGAAATTATAATGGGTTGAAACAGTTGAGTCGGGTCATGGGGTTGGATGAAGAGGCTGTAATGCCTTGTTCTTTGACCCCGGCCGGATTGCAGGTATTATACACTAACGGAGCCCTGATAACAGGTGAATACAAGTCTGGCTATGCCGGGAGAGGATATCCTGTAGATCGTCTTTTTGTCAGGTTTGTCAAGGAACCGCAGGTGGCGCCCGAGGTTATTCAAGCTCTTAAGACAGCTGATATTATCATTCTGGCGCCAGGCAGTCTCTATACAAGTACAATCCCTATCTTCCAGGCGCCTGGATTAGCAGAGGCGGTCTGCACCAATGAGAGAGCTCTGAAGATTCTCGTGACTAATTTATGGGTGCAAAAGGGAGAAACAGATGTTGTGCGCGAGGACCCCAAAAGAAGATTTTATGTCTCTGACCTGATAAAGGCCTACAACCGCAACATACCCGGCGGAGTCAGGGGGCTTTTCACCCATGTCCTTTCTCTTGGTCTTCAGGATATCTCAGGCTCTATTCTGCAGAGCTATGCCACGGAAGAAAAAATGCCAATTTTTCTGGACAGGGAAAATGTGGCAGAGATGGGATTCAGGCCTGTTGAGGCTGGGATTTTTTCTCTAGCGGCATTGAGAGAGCGTAATGTAATCCAGCATGACCCTGCAATGCTGGCCCGGGCAATACGCTCCCTGCTTGCAGTGACATCTCTGGAGCGGCAGAAGCAATATATATATAGTTTTTCTGAAGCCTCTGAAGTTTTGCCTGCCTGCTTTCCCATGGAGCGGAACCTGGTTCAAACGGATAGGCTCTATCCCTGTGAAAGATATACAGCATTAAACGAATGGCTCGGCAGGGTCAGTTTGAAGAGGGATTCTGAAACCGAGCCAGTTGAGGCTCTGACAAAAAGGCTTC
>JAUXHH010000253.1 GCA_030621655.1 Desulfobacterales bacterium | reverse complement strand
GCAAAAGATAAATATAGGTTTCAAGGTTTCGAGGTTTCAAGGGGAGATACTTAAAGGCTAAAAGTTAAAGGTTTGTCAATCGTCGGCAGTTACCTATGACGACAACGTTTAAAGGAATTTATAATGAAAATTAAATTGAGTTCATTAATTATTATATTCTTATCTCTTCTTCTCTTTGCCTCACCTTCTTTCGCTAAACAACATGTCAACATCGGGATTGTTCTTGACGGACCATTGAGTCGGTTTCAGGAAAATATTGAAATTGTCAAACAGGAGATTATCGATCTGACCGCTGGAGAGTTTGAGGTGGCTTTCCCAGATGCCATGCAGGTTGACGGCGGCTGGAATGTTGCAGGCATCAACCGGGCGATAGACAATTTGCTTGCCAACAGGGATACTGACCTGATTATCACCATGGGGCATGTGGCATCCAGTGAGATCGCCAGACGGCGCGACCTGTCAAAGCCTGCAATTGCTGCTTTACTGATCGATGCCGATCTACAGAATCTGCCCATAACTGAAGGCAGCAGCGGCATTAAAAACCTGGCCTATGTAGACCGGATGCAACGGATTAGCCGGGAGATTGATTCCTTTCAGGATATTACGCCAATCAGCCATCTGGCAATCCTAATGGACAGTGATATTATTGAGAGCATGCCCAAAGTGATTACAGCCGCTGAAAACATGGCCTCACAAAAAGGGATCAAACTGAGCGTTGTAGGGGTTGAAACATCGTCTGCTGAAGTACTTCAAAAACTTGATGGTGATATTGACGGAGTCCTGACCACACCTCTCTTTCGAATCACAGACAATGATTTTCAGGACCTTGTTAATGGATTAATTCAACTGGGCCTGCCCAGCTATTCCTACATTGGACTTAAGGAGGTCGAGCAGGGGATACTTGCCACCTTCAGCCATGAATCAAACCGCACACATTATGCCCGGACAATTGCCCTTATTGTGCACGACATACTTAGAGGGAAAAAACCCGAAACAATCCAGGTAAGCTTTGCCGCTGACAAGCAACTGACCATCAACATGGCAACGGCCCGGGCCATCAATATATTTCCGGATTTTGACGTCCTCACAGAGGCGGATCTGCTGAATGAAAGTGAAACAGATATCGACCGGAAGGTTGATCTTCATAAAGTTGTACAGGAGGCTGTAAAGGCCAACCTTGATCTAGCTGCTGCTGACCATGCACTTCTTGCCGGAGCTGAGAAGGTAAAAGAGAGCCGCGCCCCTCTTCTGCCACAGGTAGGCCTGGGTGCCGGAGCTGTAGTGATTGATGAAGACCGTGCTACTGCTTCATCGGGCCTGTTTCCTGAAAAAAGCTTTTCCGGCGGTATAACCGCCTCGCAGATCATATACTCGGATAAGGCCTGGACAGGGTATGAAGCTGAAAAACTTCTGCAGGATTCACGCAGTGAAAATCGTGAATCATTGCAGCTTGATGTTATCCTGGCGGCAAGTTCCGCCTATCTGGATGTCCTGCGGACCGAGACTGTTGAGTCTATTGAAAAAGAAAACCTGAAACTGACCAGGGCCAACCTGGAGCGGGCCCAGGTGCGAGTCAATATAGGAGCTGCAGGGCCGGAAGAAGTCTATCGCTGGGAAGTTGAAATTGCCAAGCGGCGTCAAAATGTGCTGCGGGCCGAATCGACGACCCTTGACAGTAAAAACGAACTCAACCGGATTCTGAACAGGCCATTGCAGGAACTTTTTCTTACCGAGGAAATTGAGCTTGCCGATCCTCTGCAGATGCTGGCTGACGATAAATTGGTCAACATGATTGGCAACAGCAGAAAACTCAATATTTTTCGCTCTTTTATGGTTGGGGAGGGCTTAAAAATATCGCCGGAACTGAAAAGCATAGACAGTGAGATGGCTGCCCAGGAGCGTATCAGGCTTTCTGCCAGAAGAAACTTCTGGCTGCCGGACTTTTCACTGGAAGGCGAGGTGTTCGAAACTTTTGATAAAAGCGGTGCAGGCAGCAGCCCACCTGCAGGCGTGGAGGGCAAGGATAGCACCGACTGGTCGGTTGGTGCTTTTGCAACATTTCCATTGATCGCGGGTGGTTCCAAGTCGGCGACCTTAAATCGCACAACTGAAGAGCTTGCCAGTCTGCGGCTGAACCGCGAGGCCACTGCCGATCGAATCGAGCAATCCATTTTATTTGCCATCAACCTGATCAGGGCCTCCTATCCCAGTATACAGCTTTCACGGGATGCTGCAGTGGCGTCAGACAAAAACCTGGAACTGGTTACAGACTCTTACGAAAGGGGGATCCTGTCCATAATCGACCTGCTCGATGCCCAGAATCAATCACTATCCGCCAACCTGGATGCCGCTAATTCTGTCTATAATTTCCTGGTTGACCTGATGAGGGTGCAGCGCTCCCTGGGAATGTTTGTCTTTTTCCTGGATGAGGATCAGAAGCAGATCTGGTATCAAAACATGGAAGATTTTTACCAGGTAGCGCAAAGTTCCAATTGATAATATCAAGCTGGAAGAATTCTAGTTTCCTGCCCAGAGGTTTTTCTCTTTTCTGTGACTGAAACCGGCGGCAAGGAAGGACTGCCGCTTGTAACGATCCCAGCCGGATGATTGACCTGATCCATGCAGATTAATGTTTCTAACTAAGCCACCTGAAAAATATATACATGGAAATAAGGTGTTTTTCTCTCAATAATACATAGTTCTCCCCATTTATATTTCTGTCGGAATTTGACATCTTGGATGACAATGTTCAGTATCTGGC
>JAUXHH010000048.1 GCA_030621655.1 Desulfobacterales bacterium | reverse complement strand
CAGTAGTAGAAGCAAAGGCAGAAGAGAAAATCGAAGAACCGGAAAAACCGGTAATTGAAGAACCCGCTGCCCCGCAAGCTGTCCAGGAAGTTATACCTCAGAAAGAAGCTGAAGAAAGTATGGCTGAACCTGTTACCCCGCCTCCTACCAAGGAAGTTCGTAAAAACTGGGATGAATTTATTGGGTATGTAATGGACAGAAAGAAGTGGATGGCACACACCCTGCGTCTCTGCTCTAATGTTCGTGTAGAAGATACGGATCTTGTTTTGAAGTTTGATGATCCTTCTGATTGCAAGATGTTGCAGACAAAGGAAAATATCAAATTCCTCACCGAGTTTTCACAGGATTTCTTTCAGAAGGAATTTAAAATTGTCATTAAGATCCGTGGAGCCGATTCCAACGGAGTAATAAAACAGGATGGAAATGGGCCCCAGGAAGAGAGGCGCGCTCTGGCAAATGACCCGCTTGTGCAGATGGCTAACGAGGTTTTGGGCGGAAGGGTGGCGAATATCAGGACAGGCCCGCGCAGTAGATAGATAAAAAAGGTTTCAAGGGTTCGAGGGGTCAAGGGAAAAAGATTTTAAGCTCAAAGCTGATAGTTTTTTAACTTCAGGCACTTGTAACTTTAATCACTTCAAATATACAGGGATAGTTCCAAATGGACATGAGTGAGATAATGCGTCAGGCTCAAGAGTTTCAGCAAAAAATGAGCCAGGTGCAGAATACGTTGGCTGATCGGGTAGTCACTGCATCAGTTGGTGGCGGTATGGTTTCAGTAACAGTAAACGGTAAGAATGAATTGATATCTATCCAGATTGAGAAAGAGGTTATCAACCCGGAAGACCAGTCAATGCTGCAGGATCTTATCGTGTCTGCTGTTAACGAAGGCATAAAAAAAGCACAGGATATGGCCCAGACCGAGATGCAAAAAATTACCGGTGGCATGAAAATACCGGGAATGTTTTAACGTCTGGGGTGATATTATGCGGGTTGTACCGCCAGCTCTGGAAAGATTGATTCAGGATTTAAGCAAACTGCCGGGTATCGGCAAGAAAACAGCGACCCGCCTTGCCCTGCACATCATGAGAAGTCCAGCAGAGGAGGCCAGATCCCTGGCCGCCGATTTAGCCGAGCTCCATATTGCTGTTAAATTGTGCAGCACCTGTTTTATTTTTTCAGAAACAGATCCCTGTAAAATATGTTCCGATCATAGCCGAAACTCTGAGGTTGTCTGTGTTGTGGAGGGGTCGGATGATCTGCTTGCCATTGAAAAGACAGGGGCCTATCATGGCCTCTATCATATCCTGCATGGTGTGTTGGCACCTATGGACGGTATCGGTCCTGACGAGATCAAGATCAAAGAGTTGGTTGAGAGGATAAAGCACCGTAAAATTGGCGAAATTCTGATTGCCACGAGTTCAACCGTTCCAGGTGAGGCGACAGCCTCATATCTTGCCATGGTTCTGTCCCGGGAACCGGTGAAAGTGACCCGGCTTGCCTGCGGTATTCCGATGGGAATGGATATAAAATATGCTGATGAAGTAACCCTGGCCAGAGCTATCGAAACACGCCGGGAATCAAAGTGACTTATTGAGAACTATTAGGCCTGGTCCTCAAGGCCAGGTCATAGTTAATTGTCTCTGCCTCCCAGCACCATAACGTTCAGGCACAAAGGCACAGAGGCACAAAGTAAAAACTATGAAATTCGATCTTAGAATAAATGTATGTGGAACAATAAAAACAGTTTCGGTTTGTGGTCGTAGTTGTTTTTTAGAACTTTGCGCCTCTGTGCCTTTGTGCCTATTGATTAGACCAACTGTATTCAAAGCCCCTGCAAGTGGTTAACCAAAATAGGGTCCTTTGGACTGGATATTTACTTTGTTCTTTCATGTGATATTTCCTTGACAGGAAAGGCGATTGCTGGTAATTGGTTTGCGTTTTAACAATCCCGATGCTTGGCTCTAACAATCGGTTTGCTTTTTGAGAAAGAAATTACCCGTATTTGGGCGGCTTTGTAGGCGCGTAGCTCAGTGGGAGAGCGCTTCCCTGACGCGGAAGAAGTCGGCGGTTCGAAACCGCCCGCGCCTACCAGTAAATTCCACAGGTGATTAAATAAGCGTAGGCTTCGCTGTGGTAAGTATGCCACAAAGGCTTGAAGCTGGCGAAGCCTTCTTGTTTCCGGCCAATTTTTTTGTCCGGAACCCAGTAAAAATTAAGACGATAATTGTTACGGTTTGAATAAATGTCAGAGATAACTGTCCGGGTACCTGAAGGCGAACAGAAACAGTTTGCAGGAGATGCAACGGTTGCTGATGCTATTGCAGAACTGCTGTCCAATAAACAACGGAAGCAGACTGTTGCAGCAGGAGTAGGCGATGGTCTCGTTGATCTCTCGGTCAGGCTTGACAGCCTGGGCCTGGAAACTGTTGAGCTGCGCCCCGTTACCATCTCTTCTGATGAAGGGTTGGATATCCTGCGGCACAGCACCGCACATCTTATGGCCAAGGCAGTTCTGGATCTCTATGGGCCTGACCTGAAAGTTGCCATCGGACCTTCCATTGCAGACGGGTTTTACTATGACTTTGACAGGGAAACCCCTTTTACGCCTGATGATTTTGAAGCCATTGAAGCCAAGATGCTGGAAACAGCGAGAAGCGGGCTCCCATTTGAAAGAGAGGTGGTATCAAAAACAGATGCCATTGAGCTTTTTGAAAAGAAGGGAGAGCAGTACAAGGTTGAGCTTCTCAAGGAAATTGAAGCTGATACAGTAAGCCTGTATCAGCTCGGTGATTTTGTTGATCTGTGCCGTGGCCCCCATGTACCGAACAGCAGCTTGCTGCAGGTGTACAAGCTTATCAAGGTGGCCGGCGCATACTGGCGGGGTGATGAACATAACGCCATGCTGCAGCGTCTGTATGGAACAGCGTTTGCTGACAAGAAAAAGCTGAAGAAGTACCTCAATGATCTTGAAGAGGCAAAGAAACGTGATCACAGAAAACTTGGCAAAGAGTTAAGCCTTTTCACCATCAGCGACCAGGTTGGTCCTGGCCTTATTCTCTGGCAGCCCAAAGGGGCGTTGCTTCGCAAGCTTATTGAAGACTATTGGAAGGATGAGCATTACAAACATGATTATGAATTGCTCTATACACCGCATATAGCAAAGCTTGATATGTGGAAGACAAGCGGTCATCTCGACTTTTACAACGAGAACATGTTCTCCTCCATGGCAATAGATGAGGTGCAGTATCAGTTGAAACCGATGAACTGCCCTTTTCATATCGAAATATACAAGTCACAGATGCGAAGCTACCGGGAATTTCCTATCCGTTGGTGTGAACTGGGGACAGTATATCGTTATGAGAGGACCGGAGTTCTGCACGGACTGATGCGGGTCAGGGGATTTACCCAGGACGATGCTCATATTTTTTGCCGGCCCGACCAGTTGGAAGATGAAATTTTTAATATTCTCGACCTTAACCTGAATATTCTGGAAACATTCGGGTTTGACCAGTATGATATTTACTTGTCTACACGGCCTGAAAAATATGTGGGCAGCGATGAACACTGGCAGAAATCGACAGATGCCCTGAAACAGGCTCTCGAGAAAAGGGGACTTGAATATCAGCTGGACCCGGGCGAAGGTGTTTTTTACGGTCCCAAAATTGATATAAAGATAAAGGATGTTCTGGGCCGTTCCTGGCAGTGTTCCACCATCCAGGTGGATTTCAACCTGCCGGAGCGCTTTGAAGTCAGCTATATTGGCGAGGACGGCAAGGAACACCAACCCATCATGATCCACAGGGCTTTAATGGGCTCCCTGGAACGGTTCATCGGTGTGCTGATAGAAAACTATGCCGGTGCCTTTCCCCTCTGGTTGGCTCCGGTGCAGGCGCGTATCATGAACATTACCGATGCCCAGAGCGATTATTGCGAAAAGGCCTACCAGGAACTCCGTCAATCAGGTGTCAGGATTGAAAAGGATCTGCGAAACGAGAAATTGAATTATAAAATACGGGAAGCCCAGTTGGCAAAAATTCCTTATATGCTGGTAATAGGTGACCGTGAAGTTGAATCTGGTACAGTTACCGTGCGGGAGAGAAGCGGTAAGAATCTGCCTCCCATGTCAGTTGAAGATCTTGCCACAAAAATTAAGGATGAATGTAAGGTAGTGCTTGGATAGTATGTGGGAGCACACAATGCCTATATATCATTTCAAATATTATGTAAGGAGGTAGGGTATTAAAAGGAGAAGCAGGACACCAGTAAGCAAACGTGAAGTGAAAGTCAAGTTGAATGAAGATATTCGGCATAATCTGGTACGCTTGATCGGGTCGGATAGCACGCAGCTTGGAGTAATGTCCAGTCGTGATGCCCTTGAAAAGGCATATGATGAAGGCTTGGATCTTGTTGAGATCTCCGGCTCTTCGGATCCTCCCGTCTGCCGGATAATGAACTATGATAAATACCGCTATGAGCAAAGTAAAAAGCAGGCTGAAGCTCGGAAGCGGCAGACTGTTGTTGAAGTCAAAGAGATAAAGTTCAGACCCAAGACAGAAGAGCATGACCTGAATTTCAAGATAAAAAATATAAAGAAGTTCCTGGCAAATAAAAACAAGGTGAAAATAACCCTGCGTTTTAGAGGAAGAGAGATTGTATATGCCCATAGCCAGGGTGTCGAGGTGCTGAATAAAATTGCCGAAGCCCTTGGTGAAGAGGCGACGATTATTCAGAGGCCCACCATGGAGGGGAGGCAAATGGTCATGTTTGTCGCTCCTAAGAGTTAAATAGTTTTTAGATTTCTTATTTGTTGCAAAAATAACGAAATAATAATACGTTAGTTAATATAGTTGATAAATATTATAGTTTTTAGGAGAGTAACATCATGCCCAAAATGAAAACAAACCGCGGTGCGGCAAAGCGTTTCAAGGCCACGGGTTCTGGTAAGATTGTGAGGAATAAAGCCTTTGCCAGTCATATTCTCACCAAGAAATCCACGAAGAGAAAACGGGGTCTGAGGAAATCAGGCCTGGTTGATGAGACAAACGTGAAGGGTATCAAGAGAATTTTACCCTATCTTTAATGAGTTTATTTAAAGAAATATTAATTTGATAAAACTGAAAGAGGTATATACATGGCTCGTGTAACACGCGGTTTCAAAGCACGCCGCAGAAGAAATAAAGTCCTTAAATTGGCCAAAGGGTTCAGAGGTGGACGTCACAGGTTGTACAAAACGGCTACAGAAGCCGTGGATCGGGCGCTCGGCTATGCGTATCGGGACCGGAGGAATAAAAAACGTGATTTCCGCAGACTTTGGATAGCCCGTATCGGTGCAGCTGCCAAGCAGAATGGCACCAGCTACAGTAAATTTATGGGTGGTCTGAAGAAAGCCGGTGTGGAACTTGACCGTAAGGTTCTTTCCAATATGGCCATTCTTGATCCCAACGGTTTCTCCCAGGTTGTCAAACTTGCTGTCCAGTAAGCATTTGACCTGCTGAACCAACGATCATGGAGCAAGAGCTACTTCAACTCCAGGCTGAAGCAGAAACCAAGCTGTCAACTCTCGAAGACCTGAAGGACCTGGAAGAACTCCGGGTTCGTTACCTTGGTCGCAAGGGATTGTTCACCGGACTCCTGCGTCAACTTGGCCAGGTTGCAGCCGAAGACCGTCCACGCCTTGGAAAACTGGCCAACCAGATCAAGGAAGATCTTGATCAGAAATTCACTGCCAGGAAATCAGAGTTGGCCGCAAGTGATATAGGTGGGGCCGAGGGACGGGATGATTTAAGTCTGCCTGGACGTATGGCGCCTTTCGGGTGTCTGCATCCTGTGACCCAGATAATGGATGAGGTCTGCTCAATTTTTATCGATCTTGGCTTCGCAGTTGCCGAAGGCCCTGATGTAGAGCTTGATTATTACAATTTTGAGGCCCTCAATATCCCGAAGCACCATCCTGCCAGGGATATGCATGATACCTTTTATATCAATGACTCCATCCTGCTGCGTACCCATACTTCTCCCATGCAGATCCGTGCCATGGAGAAGGAGAGACCACCCCTGCGGATAATTGCTCCCGGCAAAGTCTACCGCTGTGATTCAGACATAACGCATACACCCATGTTCCACCAGGTGGAGGGTTTCCTGGTTGACCGCAAGGTTTCTTTTGCCGATCTCAAGGGAGTTTTAGCGGTATTTTGTCAAAAAATGTTTGACCAGGCTGATATCGGCCTGCGTTTCAGGCCGAGCTTCTTTCCTTTCACGGAGCCGAGTGCCGAGGTTGATATTGGTTGTGTTATCTGTCGTGGGAAGGGTTGCCGGGTTTGCAAACAGACAGGCTGGCTTGAAATACTTGGCGCCGGAATGATTGACCCGGAAGTACTTAAAATGGTTGATTATGATCCGGAGGAATTCAGCGGATTCGCCTTTGGGCTTGGCATTGAGAGAATAGCAATGCTCAAATACGGTATTGATGATATCAGGTTATTTTACGAGAACGACCTGCGTTTCCTCAATCAATTTTGAATTTTAAATTTTGTGTCTGTCAATCATCTGGTTGTTTCGTTACCAGATAATCGTTAGCAGTTTTGTATGCTAACAATTTTGAATTAATTGTAAAAAAGTACGACTCATGAAATTCACCCTGAACTGGTTAAAAGAATATATCGACTTGGATCTGCCTGTAGATGTTGTGGCAGACAAGCTGACCATGCTTGGACTCGAGGTGGATAATGTAGATGAGTTGTACCAGGAGCTGGAAGTAATCAAGGTTGCCAAGATTATTGATGTCAGGCCGCATCCTGATGCTGACCGTCTCAGCCTGTGCGATGTCACGGTTGGCGAAGAAACATTCCAGGTTGTATGCGGAGCTCCTAATGCCAGACCTGAACTCCTGACAGCAATTGCCTTACCCGGAAGCACCATGCCTGGCGGGTTGATGGTCAAAAAAACCGCTATCCGCGGCCAGGAATCTTCCGGTATGCTGTGTTCGGAAAAGGATCTCGGCATAAGTGAAGACCACAGCGGCATCATGGAACTGCCGGACATTTCCAGTCCAGGGCAGTCACTTCCTGAAGCCATTTCGTTACGAGACACTCTTATTGAGGTGGATCTCACTCCTAATCGTCCTGATTGTACCAGTGTTATAGGAATTGCCAGGGAAATTGCAGGTTTCACCGGCCAGAAAATGAACCTGCCGGTGAAAAACGACCTGCCGAAACTGAATGGTGAGGGAGTTCCGTTCAGCGTGGAAGTTCTCGACCCTGAAGATTGTCCCAGATATGCAGCAAGGCTTTTGAAAAATGTCAGCATCGGCCCTTCGCCCTGGTGGTTGAGAAAGAGACTTCTTTCTATCGGACTCAGGCCGATTAATAATGTAGTTGATATAACCAACCTGGTCATGCTGGAGTATGGTCAGCCGCTGCATGCTTTTGACTTTGACAGGCTGGGCGGATCCAAAATTATTGTCCGCAGAGCCAGAGGTGGTGAGGATATTGTCACCCTGGATGGCGAAAAAAGGGAACTTGACCAGGAAATGCTCCTTATCTGTGATGCTGAAAAGCCTGTGGCAGTTGCCGGAGTCATGGGTGGAGAAAATTCCGAGGTTATGGATTCCACAAAGAATATCCTGCTTGAAAGCGCCTGTTTCAATCCTCTCAGTGTCAGGCGTACAGCCAGGCATCTTAATCTGGGCACCGAGGCCTCATATAGGTTTGAGCGTGGTGTTGATCCTGAGCTTGCGCCCAGGGCCATGGAAAGGGCAGTCCAACTCCTGGTTGAGATAGCTGGTGCTGAAGCGGTTGACAACGGCTATGACTGTGTTGCCGGAATTGCAGCAAGAGAGATAATAAAACTGCGCGTCAGCCGAACCAATGATCTTCTGGGCCTGCAGCTTAACTCCATGGAAATTACCCGATGCCTTGAAAGCATAGAACTGCAGGTGGCCCAGGCAGATGATGATACCTTACTGGTAACGGTGCCAAGCTTCCGCGTAGACCTGGAAAGGGAAGTTGACCTGATCGAGGAGGTCGCCAGGCTGCAGGGCTATAATGAAATACCAACAACAATGCCCATCGTACCCATGAGTTTCCCGGAGCAGCAGCCGGGATTGGAATTGCGCAAAAAACTGGCTGCCATGCTCGTTTCCCAGGGCTTTTATGAAGCAATAAATTACAGCTTTGTTGATGAAAATTATTTTGACCGGCTGAAGCTGAACGATAATGATCCAACCCGCAAAGCAGTAACGCTTCTCAATCCTCTTTCCGAGGATCAGAAGATCATGAGAACCATGATGTTGCCGAGTTTATTGCAGAATCTTTCCAGAAATACCAGCCGTCAGAACAACGACATCAGGCTGTTTGAGATCGGTAAGGTCTTTCATCCTGTCGTGGATGAACCCCTTCCCAATGAAAATATGCGTGTGGCAGGGGTATTAAGCGGCCGCCGGCACCCCGGTTCCTCTCTCCTGCATTTTGAGACTGCAGCGGTCGACGTCTATGACTGCAAGGGAATAGTGGAATCAATCCTGCAGGAGGTTAGGCTTTCAAAGGTTGTGACCTCTGTTTCCAGAAATGAGGCAAGTACTGTTCCAAACTATATCCAGCCTGATTCGTATATAGTTTTCCAGACTGTGGATAAGCAGCTTGGAGCCCTTGGAAAAATTGACAACGATGTTTTGAAGGCTTTTGGCATCAAGCAGGATGTTTTCTTCTTTGACCTTGATCTCGATATGATAACAGATATCCAGCCTGAACCGAAATCGTTCAGGCAACTGCCTAAATTTCCGTCCGTGGACAGGGATATTGCTCTTGTAGTCCCTGAGGCTGTTGGAGCAGGTGAACTGTTGTCAGCCATTGACAATGCCAGGGAAGCGCTTGTGGAGTCGGTTGAGATATTTGACGTATACCGCGGAGATTCTGTTGGTGCCGGAAATAAGAGCGTTGCCATCACATTAACCTATCGTTCTGCCGAGCAGACCCTTGATGATAGTACAGTTAACAAGGTGCATCAGAGACTTATTCAGATGCTGGAAAAAGATTTTCAGGGTAAACTGCGAGAAGCAGTATAAAAGATTAACAAAAACATATTTTAAAGTTGAACTGTAAAATGAAACGATCAAATGTTACCCGCAAAGACCTGGCAAGAGCCATACATAATAAATTAGGGTTTTCCCAGAGAAGTGCTGAAGAAATAATCGATACGGTTTTTTCCACCATGAAGTCTACTCTCTTAAATGGTGAATCAATCAAACTGGTACATTTCGGGACATTATCTGTCAGGAAAAAATCACCCAGGAAGGGCCGCAATCCTCGGACCGGTGAAACCATGGAGATATCCAGCAGAAGTATGGTCACCTTCAAACCGAGCAAAGGGTTGCGGATGAAGATCAATAACACCTAGAAAAGTGGATAAGACAACCCGTCAAAATGTGAAAGAAAAAGCTTTGGCAGCTTCGCTGGGCCCAGGAAGCATACCAGATAAGCTTTATTTCAAGATCGGTGAGGTCAAGAAAATAACCGGGGTGGAAACACATGTTCTCCGGTACTGGGAGTCGGAATTCAAGATTATCCGCCCTCAGCGGGCTTCCTCAAAGCAAAGGCTTTATCGTAAGATTGATGTTGAGAATATTTTAACAATTAAAAAGCTGCTGTATGAAGATGGTTATACAGTACCGGGAGCCAGGAAACTGCTGACAGCAAAAAAAGGTGTAAAAAAGAGTACTGCTGAACCAAAGATATCAGGGGGCAGGACGCAATCAATGCTCACTGAACTCAAAAAAGACTTGAAACAGTTACAGGAGATGTTGGAAAAAAAGTAAAATAGTAAAAATTTTATATTATATATAAGAAAAAGATTCGGTCGGGATGTAGCGCAGTCTGGTAGCGCACCTGAATGGGGTTCAGGGGGCCGGAGGTTCAAATCCTCTCATCCCGACCAGTTTTTACAGTTGTTTTTAGAAAGCCTGCCTGGAAATCCAGGTGGGCT
>JAUXHH010000254.1 GCA_030621655.1 Desulfobacterales bacterium | reverse complement strand
CCTATTCCTAATTTTAACACACAGTGACTGATATCATCATTACAAGAACGTAAGGAGTGGGAAATTTGCTGTGAAGAAAAAAGGAGGTGTTTATCGAAAAAAACTAAAAAAATGAAGTCAGAAATTTGGTTTGTAAAATTTAACTATGGAGTTGATCTATGGCAAAACAAAAATTTATTGATGCAGTAAGAGGAAAAAGGACAGAAACTGCGCCATGGGTGCCCTATGCTGGTGTCCATTGTGCTTTTGTCATTAATGAGCCGGCCGACAAGTACCTGCAGGATCCTGAGATTCTGGCCAGAGGTCTTGTCGAGACGGCAAAAAAATACAAGGCAGACGGGATACCGCTGGTTTTTGATCTTTCCATTGAAGCACATTCTTTGGGATGTGAATTGAAATGGTGGCCGGATAACGTACCGTCAGTGACCACCCATCCCTGCTCGGATAAGACTCCTGAAGAGGCTGGTCTCACCATGCCGACCAAGGAATCTGGCCGCTGGCCTGTGCTTTTTGAGGCGGCCAGGATTGCAAAGCCCCAGCTTGATGAACTCGACTGCGCTCTGATCGGCGGAGTCTGTGGTCCCCTGACTCTTGCTTCGCACCTGGCAGGTGTTCGTATTTTTACCGATGTTATAAAAAACCCGGAGTTCGCTACAACGGTCTGTGAATTTGCCGGTAAGGTCGGTGCAATCGCAGCCCAGTTCTACGCGGAAATGGGCTGTGAAGTTATTGCAATCATTGACCCTGTTGCCTCCCAGATCAGATCAGCAACATTTAAAGAATATGTGACCCCGCATGTCAAGGACGCAATCCAGGTAATTAACGATGCTGGTTGCACTTCCGACTTTTTTATCTGCGGTGATGCAACCAAAGTGATGAAAGATGTATGCGAGCTTGATACCCATGGCTTTGCCATTGATGAACAGCTCAACATGAATTTTATCCGCGATCTTGCCAGAGAGCATGGCAAAGGATTCGGCGGCAATCTGAAGCTGACCCTGGCTTTGAGCCTGGGACTTCTTTCTCCAAGGGAGGATGCCATTGTCAGCCTGGCTGCAGGGGGCCACGTCGGCTATACTTTTGCCCCTGGCTGAGACATGCCATATGATGTTCCGTCGGAACATATAGCGCAGGTCCTCGAAGCAAAGGAATGGTTTGAAACTTATTACGCCAAGTATCCAGAGTCTTGGTAGAAAACATTATGAGGAGGATACTATAATGGCTGATAAAATTCATATTGACGTACTGACCCTGGACAGCGTTCAATGCGCTGCCTGCGGCTACATGATGGAGTCCATCGCCGCCCTGCCTGAAGAGGTTCAGGACATGATCGAGTATACCGAATGGTCGATCAAAAACAAGGAAGGCATCGGCAAATTCATGGAGTTGAAGGGCAGGGTTCTTCCCACAATCTGTATCGAAGGAGACCTCGTATTTGAGAGCATTATCCCCATATATGAGGAACTTATCGATGAGATGGCCAAACGTGCCCCGACCGATTCCATGCGTGAATCCATCGAATCATTACGTGACAAGGGCTTTGATTTTTCCAACATTCAGGAGAATCTTAAAAAGGCCGGTTCAGGGCTGAAAACAAAGGCTGTTTGAGGTTCTTTGAATTGAGTGATTTTTAGTCCATGCCTGGCCTAATAATCATGTTACTCAACCGAAGTGATTGGTCTTTTGGCCGGACTGGAAAACTGCAACTGCAGCTTTTCAGTCCGGTCTTCCCTTGTAATAATCATTATTAAGGCTTAATTTATAGAAAATTGCTATGGCACACACGAAAGTCTTTCTTTTAACCGGTTTTTTGGGAAGCGGTAAAACAACATTGCTCAACAGGATTATTGCCCGATTTCCCAGGGACAAAAAACTCACCATTCTGATGAACGAATTCGGTGAAATAGGCATTGACGGCACCCTGGTGGAAGGCGACGACATCGATATGCTGGAAATCAGCCGCGGTTCAATTTTCTGCGTCTGCGTAAAAACCGATTTTATCAAAGGCCTTTATGAACTGAGCACCAAGGTCAAACCTGATATTTTGCTTATGGAGTCAACCGGGGTTGCTAATCCTTCTGATCTGAAACGGGACTTGCAACTGCCATTATTCAACGATTGTTTTCAATTTAAGGAACAGTTCTGCATTCTCGATGCGGTTCATTTTCATGATGCCTTTGAGGTTTATGCCTCCCTGGAAAAACAGATTGCCTCTTCCTCTGTTTTCATCATCAACAAAGTTGATCTTGCATCACCGGAATCCATCGACAAAATTAAACAGATAGTCGGTGACTTACATCCCGACCCGGTATTTTTTGAAACCACGTACTCCGATATCCCGCTTGAGCAGTTTTTTTTCGAGGAACTGCTGGAAGAGAACAGCAGCCTGCCGGCAGGGTCCGGCGACAGCGGAAATAAGATTTTGTCTGCATCGGAGCTCGAAACATATATCGATGACCTCTTAGATGAGCCTGACCTCGAGATAACGCCGCCTGATGCACTGGCCTCCGTAACCTACCAGTGGACCGGCGATGATTTGGACCAGATAAAAGCAATGGCGGACAGTCTGCCCGCCTCTGTTGTACGAGCCAAGGGATTTGTTGAAGCAGCCGGAAACATCTATATTTTTAGTTATGTCATGGGAGACTGGACCATCGAGGACCCGAAAATACCGGCAGCACGCATAAAGCATAAGAACATAGTGGTCTTTATCGGCCCCATCGATGCCATGGAAGGGATCGGCAGGGCCA
>JAUXHH010000030.1 GCA_030621655.1 Desulfobacterales bacterium | reverse complement strand
AACCCACCGAGATTTCGATGATGTCTACTATAATGATACAGGTCCGCTCGTCTGTGTAACAGATTATTTTATTAACAGTTTCATGAATCTTTAAACGACAATCGCCAAGCAATTGCAGATAATATATATCCGACGGAACCGCGTCCATAATCACATTTCAGGCACAAAAATGGCAAGCTGCCACGTCCTATGGTTTGAAATTTAGAGGGAGAATCGGGCAGCTTTCCTCGTGCTTGAATAACTTTCCAGCCTACATGATGAGCGAACTGAGCTTCGGTATTTCCTAAAGCTATTTTATCTTCAGTAGCGATGTGATCCCGCATATAAATTCTAGCCTCTCCACCAAGCTCCAGCCAAAGCGAAGATTGTACAGAGAAACCAAAATTGCCATTACTATATTCAGACCAAAGGAGATCAATTTTACGTAGCACATCGTATGGAATTTGAGCAATTACTTCCGGAATCAGGAACCCCTCCGATGATCTCTCAGTAATGTTACACAATAACTCTCTGGTTTCCTTGTCTGCGGCTATCCAATCATTTTTCTTTAGAATTTTTTGTAGTTTTTTTACATCCATTTTTGATGTTAAATAAGCTTTTTGATCGCGCTTAATAGCGTATCGTTATTGAAAGGCTTGACAAGAAAATTATTCGCCCCGGCCTGCAAGGCGTCCAGGACTTTTCCCTCCTCACCAAAAGCGGCCATCATGATCACCGGGAGGTCCTTGTTATGAGATTTTATTTCTTTCAGCAAAGCCAGACCACCCAGACCCGGCATCCGCATATCTGTAATGACAAGACCAAGGTCAACCTCTTCGACAATTTTCAACCCTTCTTCGCCACATTGTGCAGTGAAGACATCATATCCTTCTTCTCGAAGAAGTTCTGTTAACACGACTAAATAATTAGGCTCGTCACCTACAATTAGGATAGTTTTCATTTCGAAATTAAATGCTTAATGGTGCCATATCAAGCGGTTTGAATTACTATTGCACGGTTACTGAATAGTGGTACATTTGTATTGAGCTATTAAGCATATTGAGGGGGCACATGGCAAAATTATTTTCCCGGAGTGAACACACCTTCCATATCCCAGTGATGGGTACTGGATTTACAATCGACACTCCCCTTCGTGTGGCAAAATACGGGATTTCCTCAGTGATCTCGCTGGTGGATGACGTCCTCATTGAGCAGATGCGTAAATTCCACTGTCAGCGGGAGGGTGAACCATATGAAGAAATTTCAAACCGTGATGAGGATGCCCGTGCACGCAGGATAACCGCCTATTTAAATCTTGTTGACTGTTTGGTTCAACGTCAAGTTGAGGCATTACAATCTTCTCCTTTTCAACCCGGCAGCGAAATAATGCAATATTATGAAATGCTGCCTGAGAATCTGCTTAAACAAACATTGCAGGATATACTTGTCGCAACCGATCCCGGGAAAAAAGCCAGGTTAGGGGACTTACTCCGCAGGCATGCAGTCCCCGGCAGTATCGACGTGAATATCATGACCAAGCTTGATCGTGATATTTACCGGGGCGGCAAAAAACTTGCGCCAGAGTTCTCCGACGCCATGGCGGCCCTCCGTGGTTATGCCAACAGTTCCTTAGAGTCATCCATTATTTTCTCCGCCGGTATCAATCGACGACTCTATAACTACATCACCAAATTTGACGATTTTTATCCGGACAAAGACGGCACTATCAAAAAGAAAATCGTCTTGAAGGTGAGCGATTACCGTTCTGCTGAAGTGCAAGGCAGGTTTCTAGCCAAGCAGGGATTATGGGTTTCCGAATATCGTATCGAATCAGGGCTTAACTGCGGCGGACATGCATTTGCCTCAAAGGGGCAGCTTTTAGGTCCGGTTCTGGAGGAGTTCAAACGAAAAAAGAGGGAACTTATAAAAAAGTTAATGGTGATTTATGGTAAGGCAATGTCTTCCCTGGGGCGACATCAGCATAAAGATACCCCGGAGTTACGAATCACTGTACAGGGAGGCATCGGCACTGCCGAAGAAAACCGGTTTTTGCTGAAATACTTCGAGGTAGACGCTACTGGTTGGGCCACGCCTTTCCTGCTCGTACCAGAGGTTGTCAACCTTGATGAAGTGCATTTGAAAAAACTTATTGACGCCTCATCCGATGATGTTTTCGTGAGTGACGCATCGCCGCTCGGTGTCCCCTTTTGGAATTTGAGAACATCCGCCAGTGAGGAGGCACGGCGACACCGAATCGAGGCAGGAAAAGCAGGAAGTCTCTGCCCCAAGGGTTTTGTTAAGTTCAATTCGGAATTCAGCAAGCACCCAGTCTGCGTTGCTTCTCGCATCTACCAGAAAAACAAACTGCAACACCTGGCGAAAGAAGACCTTTCCGCAAAACAACTTTCTTTGTTTCGGGAAAAAGTGTTTGCCAAGTCCTGTATTTGTCATGACCTGGCAGGCAACGCAACTTTAAAGAACAATATTGACCCAGACGCCACTCCCGCAGTCTGCTGCGGCCCTGGCATTGTGGATTTTTCAAAAATCGTCACTCTCCAGGAAATGGTGCATCATATTTACGGCAGGCTGTCGCTGCTGACAAATTCAGATAGACCGAATATGTTCATCCGGGAACTCAGTCTCAACATAGACCGCCTCTGTAATGAGATCGAGGAATTCTCAGCTGGAGTTTTGTCCGCCACGCCGAAATATTTCCAGGAATTCAAAGCTAATCTGCTCAAGGGCATAGAATACTACCAGGAACTTGCCGATCAATTTGTTGAGGAACAGCGGCATCTCTTCCTTGATGACCTTAAAAGACTACACGAAATGGTAAAAGCGATTTCGCTTGGAATGGCTGATTAATTTTTTCCAGGGAGTTTACTGATAAACATGTCAAACATGGTGGAATGGAAGACGGAATACCGTGTAGAGGTTTTAAAAACAGACGAACAGCATCAAAATATTTTCAAAATCCTGAATAAGCTGGCAACAGCAATCGAAAAAGATAAAGACAGGAAAACCCTGTCATATATTCTTTCCGATCTGGTCAAACATTTCAGTTATCATTTTACCCACGAAGAAATATATCTGGAATGCCATCCCGACTTCGATGCCCATCACCAGAAACACTGGGAACTTACAGAAGAGATTCTGGATTTTGAGAAACGTTCAAGAAAAGACACAGCGTTTAACTTTAGTGATGTCCTGAATTTTCTAAATAATTGGCTGGAGAATCATATTCTTAAGACAGATATAGAATATTTTCAATATGTGCGGGAAAAGAGTTTTATTGAATCAATAGATTGACTTTACTGTGAGATTGAGCAACAAACTTCTTTATGGTGTTTTTAGTTGGGTTATGCACATGAAACCTGACAGGAGAAGAGAGTGATCGCTCGTAACAATATCTGCCCAAATCTCAATCATCGCAATACAAACGCGCCGGTCCGTTATTGCCCGATGTGCGGAGAAATTGTGAATATATATCTTGACTTACAATGGGTGCATTAGTAATATAATTTGTTACCAAAATTTCATCCTTCCACCTTTTGGGATTCTGTGCAGTGTGACTATTACATACACTGCAATCAATTATTACATAGATGTTGAATAGAAGAGATCAAAGAAATGAGCAGTAAAGGTGTTTGTATCAGTTTGGGGAAAGAGCGGGTGAGCACGGCTTTGCTGTTAGCGGCAGGCACGGGCAGTCGTCTTTCTCCATTAACCGATATGACGCCCAAATGCCTTGTTTCTGTCAATGAAATATCTATTCTTGAAAGATTGATCCACTCTCTTCAGTTACACAATTTCAAGCGTCTGGTTGTGGTTGTAGGACACCAGGCTGACTGTATTCGCGATTTTCTGGGCGCTCGGGCCGGGGGGATGGAAATTACCTATATCATCAGCCCGTTATACAAGACAACAAACAACATATATTCGTTATGGCTTGCCAGAAAGGCAATTGAGGAGCCGTTTCTGTTGCTTGAAAGCGATATTGTTTTTGACGAGGCAATGCTGGGAAATATGCTCCTGCCCGATCGGATCGCCCTAGCCGACCTGCAACCATGGATGAACGGCACCACTGTTACTATCAATAAGCACCACCTGATTGATGCTTTTTGGTGTGGCGGTTCTACATCCTATGACGTCCGACATTACAAGACCGTTAACATGTACAGTCTTTCCAGGGTTTCATGGCAATTGGTCCGGGAACGATTAGACCAGTATATCGAAACCAATAAGGTGGATGGCTACTATGAAACTGTTTTTGCGGAGATGGTTGCCGAGGGCTGTCTCTCATTTACACCGGTTTTCTTTGACCCCAACCGGTGGTATGAAATTGATACCATTAATGACCTGCATGCGGCTGAACAGATATTCCCCTCCACTCTCCATACTGCAATTGCCCATCGAAAAGGCTGGTCCTCCCATCATGTTTCCCGGTTCACGCCCGCTCTGGGAATGTCGACCGAGATGAAGCCGCATTAACCCCCCTTATTAGCCGGAAGCTTCACAACATTAAATCGTGCTGGCGGTTTTATATATGAAAGGAACTGAGAAATGATAAGTAAGGACTATGCCGCCCGGAAACTCCAATACGAATTCATCTCTAGGCAACATGGTGGCTATTGGCGTTACGATTTCATCGATCACAACTATCTCTATAACCTCTATTTTCCGCCGGAGGATTTTTTCACCCATATTACCAGCCAAATCCATCAGCTGGTATTAAACTATCCCATTGCCCAAAAAGACCTGGCAGGCCTGGTGGGTGGCTTGATCGGCCAACCGCCTGAGCGGATTGTTGTGGGCAATGGGGCGGCAGAGCTTATCAAAATTATCGCCGGGATGGACCGTAAATTGATTGTGCCGGTCCCGTCGTTTAATGAATACGCCAATGCAGCGCTTACTGGAAATGTAGTTGAGTATGCCCTTGAAGCACCCTCTTTTCAGTTGGATGTGGACAAATTCGCAGCAGAGGCCATCCGTTGTAAGGCAGGTTTGGCAGTGGTTGTCACCCCGAATAATCCCACCTCATTGCTGGTCCCGAAAGCTCAACTTATCCGTTTGCTCAAGAAATTAGCAGACCACGACTGTATGCTCATTGTTGATGAATCTTTCATTGATTTTGCCAGAAATCGTGACCAGGAGACCCTTGAAAAAGAGATTGATAAATATCCGAACCTGGCAATTTTCAAAAGCATGAGCAAGGCCTATGGCATCTGTGGCATTCGGATCGGTTATATGCTCACCGCCAACCCTGACTTTGCGGCAAAAGTCCGGCAAGGGCTCCATATTTGGAATATTAATGGTTTCGCTGAAGAATTCCTGCGTCTTGCCCCGCAGTACCGTCAGAAGTTTATTGATAGCTGTAATAAGGTCAAGGCTGATCGCGATCATTTTTATAAACAACTCCAAGCAGTCCAGGGAATGACCGTCTATCAGCCTGACGCTAATTATATTTTTTGCCGTCTGCCCGATATTGCCGCATCCGGTCCGGAAGTAACCGAAAAACTGTTTGTTAAGCACAATATTTACATTAAACACTGCCATGGTAAGACAATGCCGGAATCTGACCGTTATCTCCGCATAGCCAGCCGCACCCAACCTGAAAACTTGCGATTGGTTGAAGCGTTGCGCGATATTATTGGTCTAGAGAGAGAGTAATGGCAGCCCCACATTCAACGGATTCGCCCCCTTCAATACTCTCTTTTGCTAAAGACCTGCCGAACATCTGTTCTCTAGCAGGGCTTCTATGCGCGGTTCTCGCAATTTATTATGCGATCCTGGGGATCTTTCCAGCCGCTATGATCGGCCTGATCTGGGCGGTATTCTTTGACTGGAGTGATGGCATTATTGCCCGGCGCCTAAAAGGACGGAACGATAAACAACGAGAGTTCGGGGGACAGCTCGACTCCTTGATCGACATTATCAGCTTCAGCATTTGCCCGGCCATTGTCCTGTTAAGCTACGGACATTTCAGTCCCTGGTTCCTGCCAGGAGCCTTTATTATCGTAGCGACCGGGGTTCTCCGACTTAGCTATTTCAATGTCTTCGGCCTGGTTGACGAGTCGACCTACATGGGACTGGCGCTTGACAATAACATCATTATCCTGGTCTTTGCTTTTCTGTTTAATGGCTTAATCAGCCACACTGCTTTTTCTATTTTTATCTATATCCTGCTTATGCTGCTGGCCGCTTTAAATGTGGCGCCCATCAAGACTCCCAAGTTTGCCGGTCGATGGTATTACGCCCTCTTTGTTTACACTCTGGCGCTGTCTGTGATATATGGATGGGAATTGCTGCACATAGCCGGATGACTTTTTCTTCACAAGAATATCCATGGCTGATTATCATTCTCTTAGAAAATGTCTCTCAAGTACTGATGAGGAACTCATAATTTACGGAGCAGATAATTTTGCTCAATTCCCGCGCCGCGATACATCCATAACTTCAAAATGCGACAGGGCTCTTCCAGCTGCACGCCAAGATGATTTGGTGGTTTTGCGTGGAAAGCTGGACCGAGAGTATCACAACTGGCTGCGCTCATATGGCTTGGGATCGGATAATGTTGTTGAATATAAGGCATTGTCCAGGGAAATGACTCTTTCTGAACTTATCGTAAAAAATCCTGTCAATAGGCGCTTTCACATATTTCGCCCCATGAGCCAAAGTTCAACAAAAAATTTGTAATAGACTTTTAAAAACAGAAAAAATGCGAGGAGTAACTGAAAATGCCAAAAAACAAGAAGACTGTTGTCTGCCTTTGTGGAGGTGGAACCGGAACGCACATTTTAGCTGGTACGATAGGATCAAAAGAAAATTTCACAGTCAATGTTTTTACAAGGGAACCACAAAAATGGACCAAGGAAATTACTGTTCAGAGCCCCAGTGAAAACAAAGAATTTGTTGGAAAGATTAATATTGTTTCATCAAATCCAGAGGAAGTATTCCAGGATTGTGATATTTTTATATGTAATGGCCCTGCAATGGCAAACCCAATCTACCTCAAAGCAATGGAGCCTTATCTCAAAGACGGTGCAATAATTGGCAGCATTTTTGGACAAGGAGGATTTGATTTCGCAGTTTTAGATATTGTTGGAGGCAGAGAGGAATTTGAAAGAAGAAAATTGAAAGTATTTTCTCTTAAAGGAATTCCTTGGGTTTGTAGAACTTTGGAGTATGGAAAATCTGCAAAAATTGTTGGTAAAAAAGCAAGATTACAAATGGCGGCAATCCCAAAGACAAAGGGAGTAGAGAATGATTTACAAGTGTTATGTGAAGAATTGTTTGGCATTCCAACAGTAATCTTACCAAATATGTTGTGTATTACTTTAGTTCCGGGAAATCAAATCATTCATTCCGGAAGATACTACGGATTATTCTCAAAATGGACTAGGGATATTGAATATGAAGAAAAAGATGTTCCTTTAATGTATCAAGACTTTGATGACTTTTCAGCAGAGGTTACACAGAAATTAAGTGATGAATTACTTCTTTTGAAGGATGGTATTATCAAAAAGTTTCCAGAAATTGATTTATCCCCAATCATTGATCTAAAAGACAACATTTATGCTGCATATAAAGATCAAGTGAAAGATACTACAAACTTGAAGACTGTATTTTGTACAAACGCTGCTTATGCTGGTATCACGACTCCAATGCATAAAAAGGATAGTGGCAAGTTAATCCCGGCGTTGAAGTCCAGAGTTTTCTATGAAGATATTCCATTTGGATTGTTACTATTGCATAATATTGGAGAAATTCTGGGTATTAAAACTCCAACAATGGATACTTGTATTTTCTGGGCACAGGATCTAATGAATATGAAATACCTTGAAAAAAATGGAAAGATGAATCCTGAAGCAATTCAGGATACTGGCTGTCCAATGAAATATGGAATTAAAACTATCGAACAATTGGTAAATAATAGTCTTGATTGGAAGTAGGTGTGATATTCTATTAAAATGAAATGGTAAGTAATTGCTTGGTCAGCGCTTGGCCCGGAGTGAATGATAAAGTTAATGGTGTCGTAGATAAGCGCAGACTTCGAAAAGTCCGATTACTGCGTCGTGGCGCAAGAGAATAAGATCACCGACGGTCAAAAATTTTGGAGTTTCGGCTCCAGGTAATTGACACAACCATCCAGACTTGCCAGTTCAGGGTAATCTTCTTCTGGTATTTGAAGTTTGTATCGCCGTCGCAGTTCCATCACAATATCCAGGAAGTCCATTGAATCAAGGTCAAGCTGATCCTGCAGGGGCTGATCAGGATTCAATAAATTTAGCTCAGCCTCTTCGTCAATATCTCCTATGATCTCAAGGAGAACGTCTTTTATTTCATCTCTTCTCATTTCCTATCTGTTCCTGATTTCGTAAATAGGCTGACCGACGCTCATATATTCGTAAATATGTTTTCCTCGTATTTCGTAAACAATTTTTGATGGTTGCATGTGGTCATGAATACAACTCCCTCGAATCTCGTATACTGGCTGCCACGTCTTCTTATACTCATGAATATAGTTTCCTCTGATTTCATATTTTGGAAGGGAGTCTCCCATGTATTCGTAGAGATACATTCCATCAAACTTCTCACTCATCTGTTTTTTCCTTAATTGATGTCCAGCCGTTTAATGCTTGCAGCATATTATCTTAACTTTCTCAAATGTCCAGATTGCTTGCCATCATCTAGCATTTATCAATCCATCATAAAACATGAATATATCAACTGGCAATCATAGGTAGTAGATTTCAAAAAAACACCAATAAAAAAGCCCCGCAAACAGGGGCTCGCTTAACGATCAACACAATATTGTCAATTTACCCTGCTAAAAAAATAATTATTGGATCACCTAACGATGACATAATTGAAGAATAAATGGACCTGTTTCTTAGACGGATATTCCCTTCTCGCTCAGAATAACGATACGGTCAATATCTTTCAGAAAGTTCTTTTTGACTGTCTGTGGCAGAGGGGAGAGAAACTGGACGCCCATCCCTGGTTTCTGAAAACTACTTTTTTTCCTGGTCCAGACAACGAGTGCGGCAACCTCCACATCAAGATGATCCTCACCCGAAAATATAAGATTCACATGAGTACCAACGGGAGGCGAAGAATCTGTATTGATGAACATACCATCCATGGAGACATCCTTGCTGCAGGAAATCATGTAATCCCCGGAATGGATATAATCTACTCTGAAATCAACAGGTGAACGGTTAATAATTCGTCGATCGCTTGAGGCCATCTTGTTTCACTAATTTTCAAAGTATTTCGTGGATAAAAAAATCCCTGGCATGATATGATCATCTCCACAATAATGATCAAACAACTGTGTATAATTGGGGTAAATACCTATTAACTTTTTGCGAGAATGGCAAGTAATTAATTGAGAATTCTTCTTATTGTAAAATATGACAACTGTTACCTTCATTTTCCATGATTATTTACGGCAATTGCTCAAAAAAGAGCTGCCTGCCGCATCAGCTTTTTTGCATCATTTTGACCGCAGGGCATCAATCAAAGATGTAATTGAATCACTTGGGATCCCCCACCCTGTTATTGGAAGCTTGATCGTAAACGGCCAGGAAGTTGGGTTTAATTATATCCTGCTCGATAATGATGCGGTTGAAGTAACCCCCTTAACTCCACCGGTAAATCTATTTATCCCCACAATACTGAGACCTGAAGCCCTGGGAAAAATCACATTTATCGTTGATGTTAATGCAGGACGACTGGCACTGTTTCTCAGGATGCTCGGATTCGATACCATGTATGGAAATGACATCAGAAACGGCAGGCTTGCAGAGATTGCCCAATCCCAGAACCGTATTCTATTGACCCGCGACACAACCATTTTGAAACGAAAAATCATCATGCACGGGTATCTGCTCAGGGAGCAGAACCCCAACAGACAGCTTGTTGAAGTAGTCCGCCTCTATGATCTCAGCAGCAAGATAAAACCGTTGAGCAGATGTATCCCCTGCAACGGTTTGTTGGTTCCGATCAGTAAAGAAGTTATTATGGATCGCCTCAAGCCTCTGACTAAGAAATATTACCACACATTTCACATCTGTGAGGAGTGCAGAAAAATTTACTGGCCCGGATCACACCAGGAAAAAATTAATGATTTCATTGATGATATCCTTGAGTCTGTCAGGCAGGATCACTTTGTAGACGGCTGAACGCTCTTACTCTGGTTCAACTCAATATATTGAAGATTCTGCAACCGGTGATAGAGACCTTTGCCGGCCATAAGATTTTCGTGAGTACCTTCTTCAATAATTCTGCCTGAGTCCATGACGATAATTCTATCTGAACGTCTGATAGTTGACAGACGATGGGCAATAACGATGCTTGTCCTCTGTGCCAGGGTTGCTTCAACAGCCCGTTCTACCAGTATCTCAGTCTCAGAATCCACGTTAGCGGTGGCCTCGTCCAGGACAAGGATCTCCGGATTGCGCGCCATAACCCTGGCCATGGCCAACAGTTGCCGCTGCCCGGCAGACAAATCAAGATTTCCTTCCCCTATTTTGGTATGAACTCCTTCAGATAAACGGCTTATAAGTTCAATAAGCTGTGCCTGTTCAAGGATAACTTTAAATTCAGACTCATCCATTTCACGATCAAGAAGGATATTCTCCCTGATGCTTCCGGGAATCACGTATACCTCCTGCATGACGAGGCCGACAATGTTTCGCAACCATTGCGGATCAAGCTCTCTGATATCATGGCCTTCAAGCAATATGGCACCCTGGTCCGGGTCGTACATCCGTTCCAGCAGATTTACAAGAGTTGATTTTCCGGATCCTGTTGCGCCCACAATCGCGACGGTTTCACCCGGTTCCACCTTCAGCGACAGGTTATGAATGACCGGATTGGCAGAATCGTACCCAAAGGTCACATTGTTGAATTCAACGATGCCTCGCACGGATTGCGGCTCAAGAGGTTTTGGAACGACTGGGAGCTTGCTTGTTGTATCCAGGAGCTGAAAAATTCTCTCGGCTGAAGCCATGGCGGATTGTACTATGGAATACTTCTGTGCCAACTCCCGCAGCGGTTGAAAAAAAAGACGCATATAGGCCAGGAAGGCAACCAGTATACCGATGGTCATTTGTCCCTCAAGGATCTGAACACCGCCATACCAGATAATAATGCCTGTTGCTGTCGAGGCAAGAATGTCAAGCAGCGGCATAAAGATACCGAATATTTTTATCTGGTGCATGGCAGACTGAAAATAATCCTGATTGAGTCTTACAAAATTAGCCTCAGCATCCTTTTCTCTCTGAAACATCTGGATAAGGCTTATCCCTGATATCGCCTCCTGCAGGTAAGAATTTATCCTGGCAAGGTTTGTCCGTATCTCCCGGAAAACATTCCTGGCCATCTTGCTGAACCAGATTGTGGCTACCAGGATAACAGGCAGCAGCAGGCTCATCATCAGGGCAAGACGCCAGTTCAGCCAGAAAAGCAGTATCAGAATGCCTATTAAACGTATTGCATCATTGAAAAGAGTGACAATGACTGAGGTGAACATCTCGTGCATGTTCTGAACATCATTGGTAAGCCGGGTGACAAGTTTACCGCTGGGATTTTCATGAAAAAATGCCAGGTCAAGTCCGAGCATATGGCTATAGACATGCTGACGTAGCCTGTGCATGATATTCTGCCCTGTCCACTCAAGGACCGTAACCTGGAAATAATTGGCCACAAACCCTGCAATACTGGCAATTCCAAAAACCATTGCCAGTGTTGCCAGGCCTGCAAGCCTCTCTGGAACAGGGATCGTTTTATTTATTATATAGTCGTCCACCCCCAGCCTGAGCAGGTAGGGCAACAGGAGACTCGAGCCGATCACCACAAAGGAAAGGAAAACAGCTAGGACGACACCGTGCCAGTAATGTGAAGTATACCCCAGGATACGGCGCCAAAGATTAATATCAGCGACCTCACCCAGTTTATCTTCTTCAAAATAGCCGTATCCGTAATGCATATTATAAATAAGGGTTCAAGGGTTCTAGGGGCCAAGGTTTCAAGGGTTTTTAAAACCCCTTTAAACTTTAAGTCCCAGCTTTCAGCGTTAAATCTCCAGCAATCCGGTGAAAGCCAATAACAGATTAATAACCCAATTATACTCCTCAGCCCTTTATCCTCTCTCCTCAATTATTTAAGTGCTTTCAAGTTTTTCCACTTGACCCCTTGGACCCTCGACACCTTGAAACCTGTTTTTTTAATCTTTATGTTTTCACCCTAGAAACCTTGACCCCTCGACCCCTTGACTCCTATCATTTTCTTTTACCCTCGAATCCTTGAAACCTGTTTTTTAAATCTTTATGTTTTAACCCTAGAAACCTTGGCCCCTCGACTCCTTGACTCCTATCATTTTCTTTTACC
>JAUXHH010000163.1 GCA_030621655.1 Desulfobacterales bacterium | reverse complement strand
TTTTCTTTGCCAATTCAGGGTCAGTCCCATAGTCAGGCCCTTGGACAACAAGTGTACCAGGAAGAAAAACTTTGGGATGGGTCAGGCTATCAGGCAGAGAGCCTTCAAACGCTTGAGGCAGATCACGGATCGGCTCCCTGCCAAGACCAAACAGCATTGCCTTGGAGCCCTTATTCACTGAGGGGCCGGTATAATCCAGCGTATCCTGGGAAACATTGGCAAAAACAAAGAGGTCTTTTCCCCAGTCAACCCGTGCAAGGACATGTTGCCAGAGTTTGGGAAAATCCTCCACGTCTATATTCCCATCAGTAAGAATAAGAAACTTGGTGAGGGAAAGCTGTCCTTCCCCTAGAATTCTCAAGCCGGCAGCAAAGGCCTCACGGGGATACCGGTCCATAACCCTGGCAGCAGCCAGGCAATGAAACCCTGCTTCACCGAAGGTTTTCAGTTGACGTACACTGCTCATCACTAGAGGAAACAGAGGTGAAAGCAATTCCTGCAGAAAGTCACCTATAAAAAAATCCTCCTGACGCGGCCGCCCGACAACAGTGGCAGGATAGACAGCATTTTTGCGGTGATACATATGCTGTACCTGAAAGACGGGATAATCATGCTGCAGAGAATTGTAGCCATAATGATCACCAAACGGTCCTTCCGGTTTCCTTGCATGGGGAGGAACAATTCCTGTCAGAGCAAACTCGGTATTTGCTACCAGGGGATGTCCTCCATGGGGGTTCTTCACCATCTCCAGCTTTTTCCCCAACAGCAGCGAAGCCAATACAAGCTCAGGTATATTTTCCGGCAAAGGCGCAATGGCCGCCAGCATTAAGGCAGGAGGACCGCCAATATACAGGGTTAACGGCAATACTTCATTTTTCTGTTCTGCTGCATGATAGTGGTATCCGCCGCCCTTATGAATCTGCCAGTGAATGCCGGTGCTTGTGTCATCAAAACGCTGGATGCGGTACATTCCCAGGTTGTGCCCCTTGCCATCAGGATGCTCTGTGTACACGAGCGGCAAGGTAACAAAAGGCCCGCCATCAGAATGCCAGGAAGTAAGTAAAGGCAATTCCGTTAGTTTCGGCGGATCTTTGTGAACTTCAAGTATAGGACCAGACTGTACTGTTTTCGTCCCCACTTTCATGCCCTGAAAAATGAGGCTGCGCATGGACCAGAGCTTGTCAAGGCTTGGGGGCATAAGCGTTTCCGCAGCCCGTACCATATCTTTTACAAACTGCTGCGGCCTCTTTCCAAAGGCCAGTTCCATGCGTCGGTTTGTGCCAAACAGGTTGGTTACGACAGGAAATTGACTGTTGGCAACATTGGTGAACAGCAGGGCAGGGCCGCCCAGGGCAATTACCCTGCGGTGTATTTCCGCTATCTCCAGATACGGGTCGACCTTGGCATCTATTTCCAGCAGCTCTGATTCTTTTTTTAATATCTGCAGAAATGCCGGCAGGTCCTCAATGATTCCGGAACTCACTTTTCTTGCCCCCTGTTTGTTTGATCTATTCTGCCAGAAAAAGGCTGTGGTATTCTTTTTCTGTCAAATGTTTCCGCATGATACCGGTTAAAAAATCCACCGTGGCCAGGATATCGTCATCCTGCAGCCGAGGCAGCAGGGTCCCCATCAGTTTTTTATCAACAAAACGCTGCAGGAACAGATCAAAAGAGCGTTCGTCCGTCGCCCTGTCAAATCCAAAAGCAATCGTATGTGCTTGTGTGTTTTGTTTTTTGCCCATTTTCTTCAGGTATTCCTTATTGTCAAATTAGCTTACAAAAAAACCTACACCAGTTTCCAAATAACTTTTCTTGAGCGTGGGCCGTCAAATTCACAGAAGAAAATTTTCTGCCACGTACCGAGAACCAATCTTCCATTCTCTACAAATACGGTCACTGAACTGCCCATGAGTGAAGCCATGATATGGGCCGGTGAGTTTCCTTCCATGTGTTTGTATGGATAGTCGTGCGGAATGACCTTTTTAAGGACCGCGACAATATCATCCTGTACAGCAGGGTCGGCTCCTTCATTTATGGTCAAACCTGCCGTGGTATGAGGGTTGTAGATATAGCAGACTCCGTCACGAATGGAAGAATTGCTAACCTCCTTCTGTACCAGGCTGGTTATATCTACAAATTCCATCCTGGTGCCTGTTGAAACTGAAAACGTTCCTGTTCCCATGCCCGCAATCCCCTCTTGTCTTGATTTACCAAATAACCGCTTTAAGTAGTACATAAAATTAGTTTTCCCATGTTGCTGAATCTATTCATTTTCAAAGCCAGGTGTCAACCGGTTTGTCCTTCTTCGCCCTTCCCCGTATTTCAAATTTATAAAGCTGTTCGGCTTGTGAAATTTCCGGGCAAAAGCATCTGGACAATTTTTTAACAATTTTGTAATATCTCTTCTTTCGCTCTAAACAAATTTGCAACAAAAATAATGAATAACAATAAGCCAATGAATCAACCAGAAAAAGAAAGAAATAAAGAACTTGAGGATATTACCTGTCTCTATGAGATAACCAAGGCACTTGCTTCGTCCACTGACTTGCGTGACAGCCTGGAGCGCATCATGGAAATCCTTTCTGTGCACAAAAATATGCATAACGGCACGGTTAGCATTGTCAACCCCCTTACAGGTCAACTGGAAATTGAGGTGGCGCACGGCATGCCGGCTGAAGCCAGAAAAAGGGGCAAATACAAGGTCGGCGAAGGCATAACGGGTAGGGTTGTTGCTTCGGGCCAGCCAATTGTTATTCCCCATATTGGTGAGGAATCCCAGTTTTTGAACCGTACCCGTACCCGGGGCGATATCAGCAAACAGCAGAATTCCTTTCTCTGTGTTCCCATTAAGCATGACCAACGCACCTTGGGGGCCCTGAGCATTGATCTTGAGTACAAGGAGGATCTGAATTACGAGGACGACCTGCGCTACCTCACAATTTTAAGCGGCCTCATTGCCCAGACCGCCCTACGGGTCCAAGCGGAAAAAGAGGACCGGGAACGGTTGACCCGGGAAAACATTGAGCTCAAAAATGAACTCTCCGAAAAATACCGTGTCTCAAACATAATCGGTAACAGCAGCCGCATGCAGGAGATGTTCGAAATGATGCACCGGGTTTCGGACTCAAATGCCACAGTTCTATTGCGCGGCGAATCCGGAACAGGGAAAACATTGGTGGCCAGAGCCCTGCATTACAACAGCAGCAGGGCCAAAAAACCATTCATAGTGGTTAATTGTTCCGCTTTGCCGGAAACGCTTCTGGAAAGCGAACTCTTCGGCCATGAAAAGGGGGCGTTTACCGGGGCCCACGCCATGAAAAAGGGCCGCTTTGAACTTGCCGAAAGCGGCACCCTGTTTCTCGATGAAATTGGTGAATTAAGCCAGTCAGTGCAAGTGAAGCTGCTGCAGGTTGTACAGGACCGGGAGTTCCAGCGCTTGGGGGGGGTCAGACCAATCAAATGCGATGTGCGGCTGGTGACTGCCACCAACCGTGATCTTGAAAAGGCTGTGGCTGACAAACACTTTCGCGAAGATCTCTATTACCGCCTCAACGTTTTCCCCATTTACTTGCCGCCTCTGCGGGAAAGAAGGACAGACATTCTTTTGCTCACCGAATATTTTCTCAAGAAATACAACGAAGAAAACAGCAAAGAGATTCGCCGAATTTCCACACCTGCCATTGACCTGCTCCTGCAATATCACTGGCCCGGTAATATCAGGGAACTTCAAAACTGCATCGAAAGGGCTGTGCTCATCTGCGACGAGGAGTCCATCAAAAGCTTCCATCTACCGCCGAGTTTGCAAACATCGGACAGTGTCAACTCAAAGCAGGCACTGTCCCTGGCCGGGGCTGTGGAAAATTTCGAACGGGAACTCATCGTCGAGGCCCTGAAGAGGACCTCTGGCAACCAGACCAAGGCTGCACAGGAACTTGACACCAGCCTCAGGATCATCAACTACAAGATTCACCAGTATGAAATTGACGCCAAAAAGTTCAAAGTCAAAAAATAAAAACATTATCCGAACGGTATTTTTCGCCCAACCAGTTTAAGGTCTTTGATTGATAGCACTGTAATCAATTCATCCAGGGGGTAGCTTTTTTTGCCGGGATAAACTACGTAGAGATGATGTAAACCAAGAGTGTCGATTGCAATCCGCATTGATTTGGTTGTCGACGGAGCATCATTGAAATATCGGAATGTCAATTCGAATATTCAATGTTGAGTTTAAAAAAGGGGACAGAACTATTTTTTCTCTAAAACACAAAAAGGCCCGGGGTAATGAATTCCCCGGGCCTTTTTATTATCATTAGAAAATTGAATTATTAGTAGATATTCAGGTAGTTATCGATCTCCCAATCGGTAACGGCAATCCTGTAACTATCCCACTCTGCCTCCTTGGCAGCCACATATCTATCAAGGATATGCTCGCCCAGGGTTTCCTTGGCAATC
>JAUXHH010000161.1 GCA_030621655.1 Desulfobacterales bacterium | reverse complement strand
TTCCATGGCGCTTCTGGTATATGCCTTCAATAATGGAGAATATCATCCACTGGTAAGGCCTGCTCTTCTCGCCAGCATGTTCGGCTACACCCTGGCCGGTGTCTCTGTCTTTATTGATAACGGGCGCTACTGGCATATTTATAATGTCTTTCTGCCCTGGTATACGAATTTCAATTCCGTGCTCCTTGAAGTCGCGCTGTGTATTGCCATATATATAGGTGTACTCTGGATAGAATTCTCACCTGCCTTTCTTGAAGCCAAGACCGGCACCAAGTCCAAGGTCAATAAATTAATGATTTTCTTCATTGCCCTTGGAATATTACTACCCACCATGCACCAATCATCACTGGGCAGTCTCATGATCCTGGCAGGCAATAAACTTTCTCCGCTCTGGTGGACACCGATGCTGCCGTTGACCTTTCTTATCTCCGCCATCACTATGGGTTATACGGTGGTCATTTTTGAATCAACAATCTCAGCCCTGGGATTTAAGAGGCGCCTTGAAACTGATATACTGTCAAAACTTTCCCTGGTGATCCCCATACTCCTGGTCATTTTTCTTGTTATCCGCTTCGGCGACCTCCTGATGCGTGGTCAACTTGGTCTTGCTTTCAGTGGTGACCTGCAGGGCAACATGTTTTTACTGGAAAACATTCTCCATGTTCTGCCGCTGGTGATCCTTGCTTCGGCAGCAAACAGAAAAAGTGCAAAAATGCTTTTTTTATCTGCTTGCTTCTTGATGCTTGGCGGCCTGATCTTCCGGTTCAATACCTATCTTATCGGTTTTGACCCGGGTGCTGGCTGGCACTACTTCCCGGCAATCGGAGAACAGTTCATTACCTATTCAATCATCTCAGCCGAAATTCTGCTGTACATGATATTTGTTAAAAAGCTGCCGGTTCTGTCAAGTCATGGACAGGTCAAGGCATAATAAGATAATACTATTTTGTGTCTATACATTACCGACTCAAAAGTTAAGGAGAAAAGCAAATGGCAAAAAGAATAACAATTGACCCAGTTACCAGGATCGAAGGACATCTTCGGATTGACTGCGAGGTTGACAACGGCAAAGTCAGTAATGCCTGGTCATCGGGCCAGATGTGGCGCGGCTTCGAAGTGATTCTTCAAGGCCGCGACCCGCGGGAGGCGTGGCTATTTACCCAGCGCTTCTGCGGGGTCTGAACGACAGTCCACGCACTGGCTTCAGTGCGCTCGGTTGAAAATGCACTCGGCATGGAAATTCCTAAGAATGCCCAGTACATCAGAAATATGATGATGGGCGCCCATGCAGTTCATGATCATATCGTCCATTTCTACCATCTCTGTGCTCTTGACTGGGTGGACATTGTCTCAGCTCTCTCAGCTGATGCAAAGGCCACAGCAAAGCTCGGCCAAAGCCTTTCTCCCTGGAAGAGAAACAGCTACCAGGAGATAAAGGGTGCCCAGGACCGCTTACAGACACTTGTAGATTCAGGCCAACTCGGTATCTACGGCAGTGGATACTGGGGACACCCGGCCATGAAACTTGCACCGGAGGTCAATCTTCTGGCAGCGACCCATTATCTGCAGGCTCTGGAGTACCAGAGAAAGATCAATAATGTCGTCGCCATCCTGGGTAGTAAAACCCCCCATATTCAGAATATGGCTGTTGGCGGTGTTTCCAATGCCATCAATCTTAACAGCCCCGACACCCTGAATATGGAAAAACTCTACCATATCAAAACCATAATCGATGAGGTGAATGACTTCATTCACCAGGTTGCCCTGGTAGATGTCGCTGCTATTGGCGCATTTTACGCGGAATGGACCGGCTATGGAAAGGGTGTGACCAATTATCTTTCCGCTCCTGACATGCCGATGGACACCAAGGGTACAGAGTTTGAACTGCCCGGCGGTTATATTCCAGGAGGAGACATCAGCAAATTTACTGCAATCAAGAGTTTTAATGATCCTTTCTTTGAAGACAATGTCAAGGAATCAATCAAACATTCATGGTATGACGGAGAGTGGAATAGGCACCCCTATCAGGGAGAAACCGTGCCCAACTATACTGACTGGCAGGATGACGGCAAGTATTCCTGGGTCAAAGCTCCAACCTTCCAGGATGAGCCTGCCCAGGTTGGTCCTCTGGCCAATGTTCTGTGCATGTTTGCAGCAGGCCACAAGCCTACACAAAAACATGCTACCACGGTACTTGATACAGTCAGCTCACTTGTGGGCAGCAAGGTGGGAATCGGTGCGCTTCATTCCACCATCGGCAGAATAGCTGCCAGGGTTATCCGTTGTGCTGTGCTTAATGATACCCTGGTAAATCAGTGGACAGCCCTTGTCAACAATATTGCCAGCGGCGATGCGACCACCTTTAATCCTCCGAGCTTTCCAAAAGGCGAAGTGCAGGGATTCGGCTACCATGAAGCACCCCGCGGCATCCTGTCACACTGGGTAGTTATTAACAACGGTAAGATCAAAAATTACCAGGCTGTAGTACCTTCAACCTGGAATGCCGGACCTCGAAACAGCAAGGATGATCTAGGGCCTTATGAAGCAGCACTTCTCGGCAATCCGGTGGCAGATCCGGAGAAACCGCTTGAAGTCCTGCGAACCATTCACTCATTCGATCCATGTCTGGCCTGTGCCATCCACATGGTTGACAAAAAGAATAACGAGATTGTCAGAGTACGAGCTCTGTAATCCAAAACAAAGGAATTCTTTTGGACATACTCGTACTTGGTATTGGCAACGTTCTCTTAACCGATGAAGGTGTTGGTGTCCGGGCCCTGAATGAACTACAGAGAAGATACACCTTTCCGGAAAACGTAGAACTGCTTGACGGCGGCACCGCCGGTATTGAACTGCTGCGCCATATACGCAACCGGGATTATCTCATCATCATTGATGCCATGAGATTTGACCAGGAACCCGGAACAGTGTCCCGGGTTGAAGGTAAGGATGTGCCGGCAGCATTTCTGACACGGATATCCCCGCACCAGCTTGGTTTGTCAGATCTTCTCGCTGCTGCCATGCTGACTGATGAACTCCCGAAAAACCTGGTGCTTTTTGGTGTTGAACCTGAAAGCCTGGATATTGGACTTGATTTGACTGATACAGTAGAAGCAAGCCTGGAGAAACTCATAGGAGTTGTTATAGATGAACTCCAGTCAGCCGGTTGCGCCGTAGTACCCATTGAGGCAACCTTTACTGAAAAGGCGAGGTTCTGGGATACTGCGTAAACAACAAGTTTCCATAATAACAGGCTGCAAAAAGCGGGACATCAATCAAATGATGCTCCGCTTTTGCTTTTCCAAAACATTTCCTGAAATCTAATTCTTCTGATAAACCTGTTCCAATTCCTTAAGCACTCGCTCCCTGGTATTCCTCTCTTGGTTCAGTATCAAAACAAAGCTATCCAGGTCTTTATTGTCTAAAAAATATCCGCCATAGGAATAAACGCCTTTTAATGTACCTGATTTCAAAATTTTCCCGTCCTCCTGTGGCAGGAAACCACTATATGGCTTAAAAAAATCAAGCAACTGAATCATTGCATAGGGGGAAACCAAATTCTTTCGTGATAGACCTGAGCCCTCGATAATCCTTATCTCGCCTGCAGACAGTTTAAACTCTTTCAGCAGGGTATCCTCAACGGCCATCCTGCTTTTTTCCCAGGTTGCAGGATATCCATAAATCTTTGCACCCATCGTAAGATAAAGCTGGTTGGCTATAAAGTTGTTGGAGAAAAGCATGAGTGGTGCAATAATATCTTCCAGCCCTTTACTTGATTGATGTGTATAATAAGGGGTCAAATTGTCAGGCGTTTTTTTGAAAACGATTATTCCATCTCCCGGGATTTTCTCTTTGTGCTGGAAAGCTCTAAACATCTCTCCCGCATAGCGATTTATAATTTCATTACGTCCTGTCCTGCCCTGACTGATATTAATGCGATGTATTCCCGGTCCTACATCTTCTGCCAGTTCTGCCATCAGTGGTAAAGTCGGAGTCTGCACTTCTGCCGAGCGCACTTTCCCTGTCTGATCTTTTTCAATATTTACGGTATTAAAATTTACAGCCAGTGCGTTATTTTGCGCATCATAGGGATTATCACTCAACCCTGACCCATCTGCTATTGTGGAAATATTAAATGCAGTATCATCCAGATAGATATCATTAATTCTCCTGCAGCCAAGTTTCTTTAATTCCCTGACAATAATGACGATTTCTTCTGATATAAGAAACGGATCTCCAAAACCCTTGATATAAAGGTTTTGCTTCGCGTCCATAAAAAAGTACGTTTCAAAACGATATTGGGGGCCCAGTATTCGCAGAGCAGCCAAACTGGTTGCGATCTTCACTATGCTGGCAGGAACAAATATTTTATGGAGATTATGCGCTGCTATAATCCGGCCATCTTTTTTCACAGCATAGCCGCCATTATCTATGAACCTCATTACTTCAGCAAAAGAAAT
>JAUXHH010000040.1 GCA_030621655.1 Desulfobacterales bacterium | reverse complement strand
GCCTTAAGAGATGTGTTAATTCATGACTACTTTGGGGTTGACCTGGAAAGTCTCTGGGATACCATACATGATAACCTCCCTGAATTTGGGAAAAAGATCCGCCTCGTTTATCAAAAAGAATCCACATAAGAAACCTCTTTGAAGTGACGTCCTTTTACCATACAAGAGTCAAGCAAAGACCTGACCCCTTCGCCAGTTTTGTATGCTGACAACTTGTGACCTTAGAGGAAAAGGGAAACATTCTAAATACTTATCTATGGCCTTTGCCGATGAAATGAATATTAAAACCGGCAGCCCCAATGTCCCATTACAAATATTGTATGGCAACTCCATACAATTGTATGGTATAGGCATACAATATGAGTTCGCTTGCAAAAATATTATCATCAAAAATCAGGGCTGAAATATTCCGTTTGCTTTTCGGAACAAACGATAAAGCCCTCCATATGCGCGATATTGAACGCAGATCCGGATTTGCGATTGGCACCATACAGGGAGAATTGAAAAAACTATCCAATCTTGATCTGGTGCTCAAAGAAGTAGACGGAAATCGTACATACTACAGAGCCAACAAGAATCATCCCCTTTATAATGACATCCACAATCTGGTCCTCAAAACAATAGGACTGGTCGATGTATTAAGGAACGCCCTGGAAACGCAAAAGATAAAACTTGCCTTTGTTTTTGGTTCTTTTGCCAAAGGCGAAGAGTCAGCAGACAGTGATATTGACTTGATGGTGATCGGAAATCTGGGACTCCGTGATATTACAAGATTACTTTCAGATACACAGGGAAAGATTCTCCGCGAGATAAATCCGCATGTTTATTCACTGGATGAATTTATAAAGAAATATAAAAAAAATGATCATTTTGTAAGTCAGGTGGTTGAAGGTCCCCAAATATTTATTATCGGCAGTGAAGATGAGCTTAAAGCAATGGTTGGATAACGGTTGGTTGCGAAAGCACAGAACAGATCAGCAGGAAATAGCTAATCTGTTTCTAATTGTTGACCGTGACCTGAAAGATGCCCAATTTTACCTAAGCCGTACAAATTCCCCATACTATATTTCAAGAGCCTCTTTTTATTTAAAACGAATATAGATATGTTGACTTTGGATTAATAAAAATACTCAAATGTCAGGCCTGGCCCCGTTTACCCTCAGGCTATTCTGCCTGTTTCAGGACGTCAGAAAAAAACTTCACAGTTGTATCAAGAGTTTTCCGGCGGGCTTCCGGGTCTAAGCGCAAAATCACTTCTATCTTGCCACAGTCACGGTATAAAGTTTCAATATATTCCCCCCAGCCGAACTTTGTATCTACCTTGCCGGCAAGAGCAGATTCGTGCCCGTCATCCTCAATATACGTCAAGCCACACTCTTTGAAAGTCATGCAGTCTTCACAATTGGAAACGCCGTAATCGGTTAACCAACCGTGGTTGTTGCCCTCATATTTTTCTATTTTTACATCGAACCCTTCCGAAGCAACACTCTCAACGTAGTCTTCACAGTATTCAGCCGGCGAATAGCCATCATTCCCTGCCACCAGAAATAGCATCGGGGCTCCAGTCAGCTCATGGGAGCGAAAACGGGTCTGACAGCTTGGATATACCATGAGATGGGCGCCAAAGCTTCTCCCCCGGGCCAGGCCGGTTTCATTAATCCGCGAATCGGCAGCAAGCATTGCTGTGGTGCCGCCAACGGAATATCCGCTGATGCCTATCCTTTCCTCATCAATCTCATCAAGCCTTGCCAGCATGTTCAAAGCCTGGAAGATATCCGTCAGGCGGGCGGCTCTTGATAGTCGCGCCTCATTGAAGGCAGTGCTGGTAATTTTTCTGCCGGTGAAACTGTCCAGGACAAATGTTGCAATTCCAGCCTTCACAAGCTGCGGGACCAGTTCATCAAACCAGGGGTCGAGTTTTTCCGGATGAAAATTCCCATGATACAAAATCACGGCAGGAAAGGGGCCGTCTCCCGGAGGCAGGTTGAGCTCTCCGGAGATTTTCCTCGGTCTTACCCTCCACTCATCCCGGTAGATCTGGCTGATGGTGTCGGGGGTATATGTGAGCAGGAAATGCTCCCCGTCCTCGGTCCTTTCATCAGGGTCTTCGGTCCGTTCCAAGGCAGCAGTTCCAAGCAATATTATGCTTATCAGGCCAGCAAGTATGAGCCAGGTATATTTATTTTTTAAAAGAGCCTTCATCGTTTATTCAACACCATTACCTGCCCACTTCCAGCGTCCGTTTTCTTTGATAACGTTCATCCCGTCCGGCAGGCTTATCGTTCCGATCAGGCTGTTTTCAATATAGCCTTCAAGTAACCTGTTTTCATCGGATTGTTCCGCCTTGGTAATATGAAGTTTTATTTTCCGGTCCTCTTGCCAAAAAGGTTGGAGCATGTCCATCAGTTGCGACTGGTCCAATCCATTATGCACAAAGCCTTCGGAGAAGCATGCAGTATCATTCTTCCGGATTGCACCGGTGAGCACCGGACCGCAATCTTCGATAAATTTATTAAGATCAGCAGATATCTCGGCGTCAAAATACTCATCCCTGTCAAGGATGGCCCCATATTCCGGGGACCCGAACCATAACCAGCGGCCTCGAAGCTTGATGAGATTCTCCAGCGGGAACCAGCCAATCGACCCTATATTCATGTTGGCGTAGGAATATTTTAAAGTCCCTCTCAGGTAGGCTCTGTTGTTATCAAGGCGCAATTTTTCAATTTGCACAAATTCCAGTTCTCCCGTACCGCCGGCAAACATATTTTTCCAGTAACCGTACATCGACCGGTAGTCATCACCTTTTAAAAATAGCTTATCCAGCAAGCCCATATTGTCTCCTTTATTCTCATAGCCTTTGGCATAATGATAGAGGATCCTGTTTATGTCCTGGGTCGCAATGTCCTTTGCCAGGTCATGGAAAAACTGGCGGATATCTTCAGGCACATTTGTGGCATATACAAAGTTAGGTTCGTAATAGGGTCGTTTATTAGGACTACCTGCAATAAGGTTTGCTCTATCTTCCGGGATGGATTTTTGTTTAGCCGACTCATAGATCATCTGGAAAAGCTGATCATAGCCACTGTTTTCCGATAAGGGGAATTGGCTTTTAGAGGAAACAGCAATCAACATGTCAAGTTCAGGTGACAAAACAATATATTGGCCCCCCTCGCCCCTGGCCATGATACTTTCTTCCGAGTCGATCTGGGTAAATTGCCACCCACCCCAGGAAACTGTTCCCGGACCGGCGCGTAATTCTTTTGTTGTTTTTTGGATCCAGTCACTGGGAATAAGCTGCTCACCCTCCCATACCCCATCATTCATTATCATGTAGCCGAATTTTGCCAGATCCAGGGTTCGTAACTGAAAGCCGACAAAAGTATCCATCAGCCCCTCCTGATTTTTAATCCCCATTGGTTGGAAGAGGTACTGGTCGGCAAACTCAAAAACACTCATTGAGGAAACAGCCTGGATAATCTTTGACAGTAGAAAGTTGGCAGCAAAACCGGCAGCCGGGTTAAGTTTTCCGTCTGGCGGCGAAAGCGTCTGGATGGAGGCCCCGATCTTGTCTCCGGCGTAAAACAGCTTCCAGTACTCGGGGGGGCCATTGCCCCAGATCAGGGGCGCCTGGACCTGCAGCAGGTCTGCAATCGTCAGCGGTCGGATGTTTCGTCCCTGCCATTCAGGAAAATACTCCGGAAAAAAATCAGCAAGAGGCTGAGCCGGACTGGCCAGCATCTGCTTTTCAATGGCAATTCCAAGCAATGCGTGCAGGATGGGACCATTCAGCGAGTGAAGATAATCTTTTTCCTGCGGCCCTCCTTTCCAATAGTATTTCTCATGGACGGTTTTGCCATTCTTGATGATGATCATGCTCCTGGCCAGCGGCAGCCTTGTTTCAATATACTCCGCTGCTTTTTTTAGCAGTTTGGGATCTATTCCCTGGTCCGCTGCTTCAGCAGGATTCCACTGTTTCTTTTCTATATGAACTCTCTGGTCGCCGAAATTAACAAAGATGAAGAATATGCCACTGATGACAGCTATCAACAGGCCCAGATAAATCAGCATTGCTTTAAGTCTGTGTTTTATTCCGCTCATACCATTCCTATGACTCTATAACTTTGGCTGCTTTGTCTTGCTGCCTGGTATTGGAGCCACCGTATAAAGCACTGAGCAAAGCAGGAGCCAGCATCACGTCCGCCAGAAAGGCGACCAGCAGTGAGAATCCCATTATGAGGCCAAAGTCGCTGATCACCTTTAATGGGCTGAACAACCGGAGCCAGAAACAACAGACCAGTATCAATGTTGTTGTTATCAGGGCCCTGCCGGCTGAGCGCAAAGTCTCGACAACCGCAGTTTCAACATCCCCGGTTTTCAGATAATAGTTACGGAAGTTATGGAAAAAATGGATCGTGTCGTCCACCGCCACTCCGATAACAATACTGCCGCCGATCAGGTTGTATGTATTCATTGGAATATCCAAAAGCCCCATAAGCCCGAGCCCGGCAACAATCGGGTACATGTTGGGGATCATGGCCACCAGCCCTAATTTTATATCTCCCACCGCCACTATCATGAAAAGCGTAATGATGAAAAAGGCTAAAAAATATCCTATGGCAAGGTTACTCATCATGGAGTCTATCACCTTCGAACTGATGGAGACCGTCCCTGTGACAACGACCTTAACGCTTTTACTGAACAGTCCGGAGGCAAAGTCCTCAAGTTTTTTGACAAAACCAACATCCATGGCCGCATCTTTCCAGTACATCATGGCAGTAAAGCGGGCCAGCCTGAAATCCTCATCAGTATAATTTTTCAGATAATCAGGCCCCGCCTGTTTAAACTCTGTCAGTTGGCGTTCAATTAAATAGTCATCCTGGGGAATTGTATGGTGGGCAGGGTCATCCCCGTGCCAGGTCTGGTTTGTTTTTTTAACTATATCCAGTATCGAAATGGTATTTCCGGTATAGGGCCTGCCGGAAATAGCGTTCTGGTCCAGGGCGAAATCCTCGAGCGCCTCCAGGTTGTTCAGAAATGCATGGTCCAGGATCCCTTTTTCCTTTCCGGTATCAACAACTACTTCCAGGGCTCTGAAGCCGCCGGTCTCATCTTCAATGAGTATGGTCTGTTCAATAAAGGGGTCATCTTCGGAGAAATAATGCAGCATATTATGGGAGAAGTTGAATTTAAAAAATCCGGGCAGGATGATAATAAAGGCAATAAAGGACAGGATATAAATGTCGTGGGCATGATGGATGCCGGTACGCCCCATCCAGATGAGGATCCGGTTATAGATTGATGTTTCATAGAGCACTTCACGCTCTTTACCCGGCAGGACCTTCAGTATCGACAGCAGGGCAGGCAGAAAGACCACGGTCAAAGTCAGGCAGACAGCAATGCCGATTGCTGCAAAAATACCCAAATGGGCTATGGGTGCTATTTCGGTAAAGGAAAAGGACAACAGGCCCACAATGGTTGTCAGGCTGGTCATGATAATCGGCAGCCCGGAGTGACTCAGGGTACGAATGATCGCCCTGATCCGGCCTATCTTCTTCTGGTACTTGAAAAATACCACCATAAAATGAATTGGGGCTGTCAGGCCCACTGACAGAAGAATGGATGGCAGCATTGAAGATGTCAGGGTAAAGGGCACCCCGGACAGGGCCATCAGGCCCAGGGTTGCTGCAAGTCCCATAATGACTACAAACTGGGGCAGAAATATTCCTGAAACCCTACCGAATAGAATGGCCATGAAGAAAAAGGTCAGCATCAACACCATGAGGGACATGGTTATCATGTTCTTTCTGATTATTGGCTCTACATAGAATTGATAGGCAGGAGTGCCACTGAAAACAATTCTGAAGTTGTCTGTATTATACTGTTTGATGACCGTTTCCAATATGCCCAGAATGGCTATGTTCTCAACCTGTGAAATAGATTTTGCCGCCGGACCTTCAGAAATGCTCTCCTGGTCCGCAACTCCCCTGCCATAATTTTTTATCTTGCTGCCGTCATCGGTCAAGGCTGACACAGCCTGGGTTTTGATGACCATTATCATGGAGTCGCCGTTCTGGGTAATATAGGAATTTCTGTATAAGGGATAGGCCAGTGCCTTCTCCTTGAGGAATGCGGCCTGCTCTTCGGTTTGCGGCAGGTTTTCAAAAAAGTCGTTTACCTGCAGAGTGCCGTCTTTCCCTTCAATATAACGGGCATTTATAAGGGAATTGACTTCGCTTAAAAGGGGGAGGGTATTTTCCAGGTCCCCATGGAATTTCCTGAGCCTGTCAAGAAAGTGGACGCTGAAAATATCTTCCGACTTGATCAGAAGCACAATCTTGTCATCCCGGCCAAACAGATCCCTGAATTCCTGATAATCCTGAATTGCCTGGTTATGTCCTTTAAATGAACTCTCCAGGCTTGTAGCTATGTTGATTTGGGGTATATAGGTACTTAAAAAACCGACAGCAAGAACAATCAGAAACAGCAGAACATAGCGGAATCGTATTACCTGTATTCCAAACGCTTCAAGCAATCTCTCAACCTTTTGCCTAAAATCAAAAGGCCTGGCCAGTTTTTCAGGTGTTTTTTGCCTTTTGCTCACTCCGTTTCTCCATGGGGATCACAAACATCAGAAAGGCGGGAATAACAAAAACGGTACACACTGTGGAAACCGCCAAGCCACCCAGCAGAACACTTCCCAGTCCTCTGTACATCTCCGAGCCTGCGCCCTGTACCAGGACCAGCGGCATCATCCCGAAGATGCTTGTGGCGGCGCTCATGTATATGGGCCTCAGGCGGCTGCGGGTGGAATCCAGAACAGCTTCATAATGACTCATGCCCCTGTTGTGAAAATTATTCAGGGCTTGATGCACAATAAGAATAGCGTTATTGACCACAACCCCGATCAGGATGACAAAACCGAGCATGGTCAGGACGTCCATGGGTTGCGGCACAAGAAAGATATTGAGCAGCTTCAAACCGATGAAGCCGCCGGCACCGGCTAATGGCACCGTGAGCATGATTATCATGGGATATATGAAGTTGCTGAACAGAGATGCCATGAGCAGGTAAGCTATGAGGGCGGCTAGAACAAAGTTCCACTGCAGAACTTTACGGGTTTCAATAAGTTTATCCGCCGCACCGCTGATGCCCACTTCCAATCCGTCGAACAGGCCTTCGGCGCGAACAGCGGGAATGATTTCCAGATCAATTATTTCAAGGGCTTCCTGCAGCGGCATGTCATTGGGAGGGGTGATCTGCAGGGTAACCGTTCTTTTTCTCTCCAGATGCCGTATCTGAGTCATTCCCGAGGTGTACTCCAGGGTGGCGAGGCTGGAGACCTGCACCATCTGGCCTTTCGGGGTTGAGAGCACCGAATGAAAAAGGTCCTCAGGGGTGTTGATGCCTGCATCGGCAGATTTTATTATCAGATCTATCTTCTTTTTACCCTCCTGCTTGAAATCTCCGACATATGTTCCATCCATCAAGACATCAAGCGCTAATCCAAGCTCGCGTGAACTCATGCCGTTTGCCTTGAGGCGGCCCCGGTCCGGAATGATCTGCGCTTCCGGATAGGACAGCTCAATGGATGGAACCGGCCGCACCTGTGCTCCGTCAATGTCATCACGTATTTTTTCAAAAAGCCTGGTGGCGGCGGCAACGATCAGATGAAGGTCATTACCGCTTATATCAAGTTCAACGCTGCGCCCGGCACCGATGCGGCGTGAGAAAATCCCCGGCTGTAAACTTACGCCATACATGCCCGGAATACTGTATATCATGCGATTGAACAGAGGCCGCAGCTCACCGGCGCGGTCCCAGTGGGTGCTCAGAGCCCCGACAATGTTGAAGCCCTCCCGGCCGATATAAAACATATCGGCAATTCCCGGCAGACCGTTTACGTCTTTGCCAAGATGGGGTTTTGCAATCCGGGTGAAATGATCGCCGATCTCCAGGAGTTCGTTATTGGATAATCCGGGTGGCGGCACCAGGATGCTGAGTATAAAATTACGGTTGCCCTGGGGCAGGTATTCCATTTTCGGCAGCAGGGCCCAGACACAGAAAACAGCAAGCGCTGTCAGGCTGCCTATTGTCACCACCCTGGTTTTCCAGTTGCGAATGGCAAGTGCTACCAGACTTATTATCCCGTTGGCAAGCCATGTGCCGCTGTTGACGAGCATGCTTTTGCCGCGCGCTCTTTTCCCGGTTTCCACACTGAAGAGCTTGTTTGAAAGCATGGGAATGACCGACACTGACACAAAAAGGCTGAGCGATACCGCCGTTACCACGGCAATTGCTATATCGCGGAACAACTGGCCGGCTTCCTCCTGGATAAAGACAATGGGCAGAAAAACAGCGACTGTCGTGATAGTTGAAGCAAAAACAGCCCCCCATACCTCCCTGGTCCCGTCAAGAGATGCGTCATAAGCAGATTTTCCCATCTTGCGATGCCGGTCAATATTCTCAATAACCACAATGGCATTATCAACCAGCATGCCAACCGCAAAAGCAATACCGGCCAGACTGATAACGTTGAGATTCCTCCCCATGATATCAAGTATGGTGAAAGTCCCGACAATGCTGATGGGTATCGCCAGCCCCACAACAGCTGTAGCCCGCAAACTCCTTAAAAAAAGCAGGAGCACTGCTATAGCCAGCAGGCCGCCGAATATGATGTTCTGCTTGATAAGATCAATGGCGCCGCCAATATAGAAGCGCTGGTCATACAGCCAATGGAAATACAGCTTATTGGGTTTCAGCTTGGTTTCGTTGAGCCACTTGACCGTCTCCTCCAAGCGGTCAGTCATTTCCAGAATGTTGGTTCCCGGTTCAGGCCGTATACCGATTGCCATGCCTCCTGTGCCATTATGCAGAACAACACCGTTTTTCTTGGCATAGCCGAAATCAACATGGGCCACATCTTGAAGCAGGACTCGTTTCTGACCATCGGAACGGAGCACGACATTACGAATATCATCAACCGAGTTAAATTCAGCCTTGGTCCGGATACGATATTTCTGTCTGCCAACCTCAAGTGTTCCGGCCGATGTATTGATATTTTCTTTTTGCAGAGCACCTATCAGGTCATAGACAGTCATGCCCAGGGCCGCCAGACGGTCAGGCCGGACAACAACATGCATTTCCTGCTTGGTTCCGGCCCCGATGAACAGATCGGAAACGCCTTTTACCCGCTCAAGATGCTGACGGATTTCGTTTTCAAAAAAGGTGCGGTAGGTTTCAACATGCCGGGTATTACTCTCCGTTGTTTTGAGAATGATCCAGACTACGGGTGATGTGGAAGCGCCGGAAGCGTTGACCACGGGCTTATCCACATTATTGGGGTAGGAAGGCACTTCATTGAGCTTATTGGACACCCTGGTCAGGACTTCCTCAACTTTGGTGCCCACCTTGAATCGTAAAGTCACCGTACCCCGGCCGTTCTGGGATTCACTCTCCATCTCGACCAGGTTCGGCAGCCCCTTAAGGGTATTCTCCTGCTCTTCAATTATTTCCCGCTCAATCTCGTATGGAGTGGCGCCGCGCCATGTGGTTGTAACTTTAATCTCAGGCTCGATAACTGTGGGGCTGAGCTGAAACGGCAGACGCTTCAGGCTGATAAAACCGAAAAGCAGGACAATGATGATAACTGAAATAACAGTCACCGGCTTTTCTATGGAATAACGAATTATGTCCATATCGATCTATATTATTTTCTGAATTGCAGGGGCATTTCATCTTCCACTCTTTTGCAGCCCTTGACAATGATCTGCTGGCCCTTTTCAAGACCGGTTCCGGTGACCACCGCCTGCAGCCCGACATATCCGGCAACATCCACCGGAACCTCTTTCGCCTTATTGTCAACGGCCAGAAAAATCATGGTTTTGCCGTATTTATCGACAATTGCGTCTCTGGGGACCAGGAGCCCTGCGGTTTCTCCGCCTTTAGGCAACGAGACAAGCGCTTCAATTCCCTCAACAATGCCGGTTGAATTTTCCAGGCTGAACTTGGCGGTAAATGTGCGTGTTGCAATATCACCCTTGGGGATGAATGTGCTGTACTTTCCGCTGAATTCCCTGCCGCCTATCCTGATTCGGACTTCTCGGCCTTTTTCAAGGTGTTCAAGGATTTCAATGGGCACATTAACCCAGACATCAATGCTGCTGTTGTCTGCTATAGCAGCAATATTGCCGCCCTTGGCAACCCATTCGCCGACCTCAACTGATTTGTCAATAACAATGCCGCTGAATGGCGCTGATATGCTCTTTTTACTTTTTGTTATGAGTAATTTATTATGCTTGGCTTCAAGAACAGCGGAGAGTTTTTCCAGGCGCATCTGTTTGGAATGATATGAATCATGGTCGGTTTCGGAAATGGACCCGTCCGTGTACAGCGAATCAATCCTGTTAAAGTCACGCCGGGCATTCTCCAGATCTACAAGGTTTTGCTCATATGCCGCCCTGGCACCAATTATTTCGGATTCAAGCAGTTGTGAATCAAGCAGAACAAGTTGCTCCCCCTTTTTGACCGTATCCCCTTCAACAAAATTGGTCTTTCGAACCAGCCCTTCAATGTCGGTTGCAACATGGGAGACCCTGGCAAAATATGTTGTGCCGACAAACTCAGACTCTGCCTGAATGGCACCTTCTTCCACTGCAACTGTGGTTACGAGTAAAGGAGGCCTTTTCGATTTTTTTGCTGGGGTTTTCTTCTCTTCCGCCAGGCTGATACTTGCCAAAGCGACAAGAAATACAACAAGTAAAGCGACCACCATTTTGAATGTATGGGACAAGTCGGAGGCCA
>JAUXHH010000240.1 GCA_030621655.1 Desulfobacterales bacterium | reverse complement strand
TTAAGCTCTTCCTCTTTCTGGCTGGCCCTGTTGACATAGTTGACGACAGCGGTTTTCAATCCGCTGAAGCTGAAATCAAGGCTATCGGTATTTAACCAGGCCCTGGGAAAACTGATAGCTTCAGGATTTCCTTGTTCTGCTTTTTCTGCAATTATTGGCCCACCCGGATAAGCGAGACCCAGTAATTTGGCAATCTTGTCAAAGGCTTCTCCGGCAGCATCATCCCTGGTCTGGCCAATCTGCTTATACGATAAGGGATCATCTGCCAGGTAAAGGCTAGAGTGGCCGCCGGAGGCAACCAGGGCTATATAAGGAAAGCTTGGATGGTTGTCTCCCAGGAAGACTGAGAGCAGGTGACCGGCCATATGATCTACCCCTATGCAGGGAAGATTTTTTACATAGGCAATAGCCTTGGCAAAAGACATGCCGATGAGCAGGGAACCAACCAGCCCCGGCCTTTGGGTTACGGCTATAGCATCAAGCTGGTCGATGCGGATGGCAGCCTGTTTTAAAGCCTGGTCTACAACCTGGTAGATGGTTTGGATATGCCTGCGGGAGGCGAGTTCCGGCACAACGCCGCCATAAGGGCTATGCACTTCAATCTGGGAGTCAACCACATTGGAAAGCAGGTTTATTCCATCCTGGAGCACTGCAGCAGCAGTTTCATCGCAGGAGCTTTCTATTGCCAGTAAAAGCATGGTCGCGGGATTTTTAAAAGTTAAGAGAGGAGCAAGTTAACTGCTTTCTTCTTCGGTCATGGGATAAGAGCCCAGCCATTCGTAATATGAACAGACTCTCTGCAGATCACGGCAGCCTTCCTTGATTTTTTTATCATCCATGTGTCCAACCATATCCATGAAGAACAGATATTTCCACTGCATGCCCTTTATGGGCCGGGATTCGATCTTGGCAAGGTTAATGTCCTTGTCAGCCAGGATGGCGAGAGCCTCATTCAGAGCACCGGGTTTGTCAAGAAGGCCTATGAGCAGAGAGGTTTTGTCCCTGCCGCTTCGTAGAGGTGATTTTTTACCGATAACCAGGAAACGCGTGGTATTACCGCGGTAGTCTTCAATGGCACGTTCGACAACCTGGAGTTGATAGGTTTTGATCGCCAGGGAACTGGCAATCGCGCCGATATGAGGATCCTTGGCAGCCATCTGGGCGGCAACGCCGGTGCTGAACACCGGCAGGGTTGGGATGTCCGGCAGATTCTTTTTCAACCACTCCCGGCATTGGGCCAGGGGTTGCGAATGCGAGGCAACAGTTTTTATGTCCTCTATGTTCCCTGACTGGCAGACCAGGTTGTGGCTGATCTCAAGGTTTACCTCTCCGCAAATCTTGACCTTGTGTTTCATAAAGGAGTCCAGAGTTGAGAATACAGCTCCCTCAATGGAGTTTTCCACCGGGACCACACCAAAAGTTGTCCGGCCCCGTTCCACCTCTGAGAAGATGTCCTCTATGCTCTCAATGGGGGTATAATCAGCCGAGTGGCCGAAGTACTTGACACCGGCCAGATGCGTATAGGTCGCTTCCGGTCCAAGATAGGAGACAACCGGTCTTTTCTGGGACAAGCGGCAGGTGGTAATGATTTCGTGAAAAATGGAGCGCAGGGCCTGTTCAGGGAATTCGTCCTGGTTGTTTTCCAGGAGACGCGCATAAATCTGCCGTTCACGCAGGGGGTCATATTTGGCCCGTTTATCTTTTGACTTAATACGGCCTATATCCCGGGCATGCTGAACCCTTTGTTTCAGGAGTTCAAGGAAATTGTTGTCAATAGCGTCAATTTTCCTTCTTATTTTTTCAAGTTCGGCCTTGTTGCTGTCAGCCTTTTTTGAGTTTTTCATCGGCGTTTTGCTTCCTTTATATGTTTCCTGGTCATTATACTTTGGGAAAAAAGTGAACTTAAAGCATCTCATGCCAGAAGAAAAGAAAAAACCCGTTTTTGCAGCAAAAAGGTTGCCTTGCCAACACGGATACTGCTACAATTGTCGGTCTCGCAGAAAACACTCGACGGACAGGTATTGCGTCCATAATATTAATAGTATTAGGCCCTGCTGCTGACCGCGAAATTTTTTACGGTGCATCACAATTGACGCTGTTTTTCAATTAAAAAACTTACTATAATCATATCAGGAGATTTTAATGAGCAAACAGAAGGTCAATAAGACCTATGAGGAAATAAACGCCAGAATCAAGGCCGGTGAAGCAGTAGTTGTGACCGCAGAGGAGATGGTCGGCATCGTTAGCAAGGAAGGTCCGGAAAAAGCGGCAGGCAAGGTCGATGTGGTTACTACCGGGACTTTTTCCCCTATGTGTTCATCAGGTGCCTTTATTAATTTTGGTCATACCACACCAACATTGAAGGCTTCAAAGGTGCTGCTTAATGATGTGCCTGCCTATGCAGGTCTTGCAGCAGTTGATATTTACATAGGTGCCACTGAGTCCACTGAGGATGATCCCCTTAACAAGGTGTTTCCAGGAGAGTTTCGCTATGGCGGCGGTCATGTTATAGAGGACCTTGTAGCCGGCAGAAAGATAGCGCTGAAAGCAATAGCTTACGGGACTGACTGTTATCCGGCCAAGAAGTTATCCAAAGAGATAACACTTGAGGAACTGCCTTTTGCCCTGTTGACAAATCCCAGGAATGCGTATCAGAATTATAATTGCGCCATCAACCTGTCTGAAAAAACAATCTACACATACATGGGTACCCTGAAGCCCAACGGCAAGAATGCCAATTACTGCAGTGCAGGTGAATTGTCGCCGTTGCTCAATGATCCATTATATAAGACCATCGGTTTGGGAACAAAGATATTCCTCGGTGGCGGGGTCGGGTTTGTAACCTGGCACGGGACCCAGCACAATCCGAATGTTATGAGAACGGAAGGAGGAGTGCCCATGCGTCCGGCAGGCACGCTCATGGTCCAGGGTGACCTGAAGCAAATGTCTCCAAAATGGTTGAAGGGGATCAGCATGCTGGGTTATGGATCCACTCTGGCAGTGGGCCTGGGTATACCCATACCAATTCTCAATGCAGAGATGGCGGCGTTTACCGGTGTTTCAAACAATGAACTTTTCACCCAGGTAGTTGATTATGCCTATGATTA
>JAUXHH010000134.1 GCA_030621655.1 Desulfobacterales bacterium | reverse complement strand
GACACCTGTCGGGAAGCCACAGCCCGCAGTCCGCCTAGAACCCAAAGTCTCGATAGCCTCGCTACATGTAGGTTCGTGTATGCTCTAAGAAAGTCAAGATGTCCACTGGGCATGGTAATTTGGGGTACAGCAAAACAAAAAAAGGCTTCAGCGAATCAACGCTGAAGCCTTTATCATTTGTGGGGTGAGCGATGGGACTTGAACCCACGACCTCCGAGGCCACAACCCGGTGCTACCAACCAACTGAGCTACGCTCACCATATAGCAAGGCATTTCTTATAATAAATAGGCTTGATTTTGGCAAGACCTAAGTACTCATTCCTCCAGAACCCATTTTGTTAGAATTCTTTACCGCAGTGCTGACATTTCTTTGATTGGGCCTTGATTATTTCAGAGCAGTCAGGACATTCTTTTTTATAATTTTTCTTCAGTAACTGAATGATATCCAGATTTATCTTGTGTGCCAGAACCTCATTCCTGAAAGTATGATTACGGATGGGGTCGACGCAGGACAGGTCATTAAGCTCTACCAGAAGGTCTGAAGCCCGCTCACGGTTCTTCCGGTCTGCCGCCTCATCCAGGATCAGCAAAAGGACCGGTGCCAGGTTTTTTTCAGCCACGCAGGTATCGAGTTGAGCCACGGCTTCTTTCTCCTTGGCATATCGTTCATCCTGCAGCTTGATACTTTCCGGGTCAATAATACAACCCTTCATGGCATCTTTACTGCCGACCATCATCGGCGTACCTTCCGTGTTTCCAGGCAGCAACATGTATCTATAGGAGGCATGGTGGCCGAATTGCAGTTCTATATGTTCCCAGCCGTTTACAAATAGTGAGCATTCATCATTAAGACAGATAAAATAGGCCTCAGTGCCCCAGCCCAGTCCGTCTCCGACATGGACAGGAGGTACACTGCAGCAGTCAAGCTTTTCTTTGCAGTGAGGGCAATAATGGGTTTCATCAAGGTATTTTTTACAGGAATTCAACATGGTTATTCTCCAAAGGAAGTACGTCAGTGAAGTTTTTACAAAACTACTTTGGCGTAGTAAGAGTTTGTTCTGCTCCAACCTGGGGCAAAGGCTGAGACACCTGTCATGTATAAGATTTGCCGCCAAAAACAATGAGTATGGGAATAAGGAGCAAAGTAAAAATAATCAGAACAACTATAGGATGTTCGCTTCTCTTCTTTTCATGGTTTTTTTCCATAGGTGTAGAGTAAGCATGATGAACAAAAAGTCAATGATCTGCAGATATGACTCTTCCGAGAATCAGAGTCATATCTGCAGGATCATAAGTTAAAGAATAGAGCTTCTTGAAAGGTTTATGAGCGGATAATCTTGCCAAGGGTCTCGTCAACGGCCAGTGACTGTTTCATCCTTGCTTTCAGAAAATCATCGGTCAGGTATTGGCGATTTTCATCGATGATGGCACAGAGCGCGTTAATTTTCCCTTCATTGGCCATATCCATCAGTCTGATCAGATTTTCCGCAAAACTTTTGACAATTTTACGGCCGTCACCTGTGGTGGCCATTATTTCCGCATAGGTCCTGGGATTCTGGGTGTGAACCCTGGCCATGGCCAGGATGCCATATAACGAGGTGAGGGTAGAGTGGGTGCCGATTTCATCCTGAGGGATCTGGTTGTTTTTCAGAGTCATGGCAAGGGCCACGGAAACGGTAGTGGGCAGCTTCTGGCCAACACCCATGAGAAGGTCATGCTGGGACGGGCTGTCCTGGTTTATCAGCGCACCGTGCTTGTAGAGAAATCCCTCGAATTCGCTGCAGAGCAGGCCACTTTTTTTTGTCCGCACAACGGTGGCATTCTTGTCCTTCATGGTTTTGGCCTGGGGCCCCCACAGATTATGGACCAGCATTACCTCGACGCCTGGACGGGTATTTTCAAAAGCAGCATCCAGAGCATTTTCTGCAACTCCTGCCAGGATGATCAGGGCCTGTCCATCTTTGAGAAGCGGGCTGTATTGTGTTACAGCTTCGGCAGTAGCGCTTATGGGTATACAGGTGATGACCACATCAACCTGGGGGATCATATCCTCGGGTTTTAAATCACTGGTGCGGCCTGTAAGCAGTGAACGGTATCCTTCACTTTCCAAACGTTTGGCAAACCATTTGCTCATATCTCCCGTACCGATAAAGCCGAAGGAGGATATATGCTTGGTACGCATATCCACTCGTGGAAAACTGCCCAGAACCTGGAAAGAACCAGGTTCCTGGATGATGTGTTCGCTGATGGATTTGACAGCATCAACAAGGTTTGAGTCTTTTATATGACCTTCCGCCTCAATATATATCTGCAGCTTCTGGGTTTTGATGTCACTTTCTGTGCGCATGTCAATAATGTTGATGCCACGTCGGGTAAATTCCCCTAGGATATCGTAAAGGAGGCCTACTCTATCAGGGAGGGGCAGGGTCAGCAGGGCAGTGGCATCATAACCGGAAGGTTCAATAGCCGTAGAACTGATGACGGCAAAACGGGTCTGGTTATGGGGTGCCATTTCCCTTTCCCTGATCACCAGTCCGTTTGCTAATAAGAATTCCTCTGTAGCAACAAAACCCTGTTCCGGCTTTTGCTGCTCCCTGGCATCATTTATAGCCTGCTGCAGATCTGTTACCGTCAACTGCGGCAGCAGGGGATAATGGTTTGTTATATACTCTTCACATTGCCTGAAGCTGTTGCTTTTACCAATGAGCATGGAAAGCTGGTGCGAGTCATCAATGGCTCCGAGTGAGAGATGGATAGGAAGGACCACATTGTCTATCCAGTGTGCAGTGCTGAGTTTTTCCATAATACGGAAATACTCGATACTCTCACCCTCCCTGGTATTGTATACAGGGATCACGGCAAGGTCCGCTTCCTTTTCAGTAAACGCCTTTATGACTGACGGCGTGTTCGGGTAAATCTTTATTTCGGCGTCAGGATCAAATTGTTTGGCTGCCTGCCATGAGGATGATCCCTCAGGACCCAATGTAGCTATGGATATCATGGATATGTCCTTTAATTGCTTTGATTCACAGGTGTTTCCTGCCAGTTTTTCTTACACATATTCGCATAAAATATTTATACTTACTATATAACCTTGACGGTATTCAATTCAAATTACGTGTCATTACAGAGAAATGTACATATTTTGTCAATAATAGCATGGATGAATTTCAAAAAAAAGGCTCTGTAGCAGAGTATCTTCACGCCCTTAAATCCTCTCCCCGTTTAGGCCGGCAGGTCGTACACCATGAAGAACTGGATGAAAGGGCTGCACGTTTCGGGAAGAACAGGATTGAATGGCCCGGAGCCCTGCAAGATGCGCTGAAAAAAATGGGTATAGAAACGCTTTACCAGCACCAGGTATCTGCTACGGACGCGGTGCGCAAAGGTGATAATGTAATTGTATCAACGCCGACTGCCAGCGGCAAAAGTCTGATTTATAACCTGCCGGTTTTTGAGCAGATTATGCGATCACCTGACAGCACAGCCCTGTATCTTTTTCCCTTAAAGGCACTGGCCCAGGACCAACTGCGCACTCTGCTGGAACTGTCATCTTTGCTGCCCGAAGAGTTAAGGCCTGCTGCGGCGATCTATGACGGTGACACAAATGCCTATCAGCGGAAAAAACTTCGTGACCGTCCTCCAAATATCCTCATAACCAATCCGGATATGCTGCACCTTTCCATGTTGGGCTATCATTCTATCTGGAGTAATTATTTTGCACGGCTGGCCCATGTAATCCTGGATGAAGTCCACACTTACAGAGGAATTTTCGGTTCCCATATGGCCTGGGTATTGCGACGGTTGAAACGTATTTGTGCCTATTACGGTTCCAAGCCCCAGTTTATTCTTTCGTCTGCCACTGTGGCAAATCCAGATGAGCTGGCCCGTGATCTACTTGGAGAGGAGGCAACGATTATCAGCAAATCCGGTGCTCCACGGGCAAAGCGTCATTTTATTTTTATCAATCCGATTGACAGTGCAGCAACTGCTGCGAGTCAATTAATTGAGGCCAGTCTGAAAAGAGGGCTGCGAACCATTGTCTATACTCAGTCCAGAAAGCTTGCAGAGCTTGTTTCCATCTGGACACAGCAGCGTTTAGGGCCTTTGGCAGATAAGCTGAGTTCTTACCGTGCGGGATATTTGCCTGAGGAGCGGCGGCAGATTGAAACCAGACTCTCAGAAGGATCGCTTCTTGGCGTTATAGCCACCAGTGCCCTTGAACTGGGTATAGATATTGGCGATCTGGATATTTGCATTCTGATTGGTTATCCAGGCACGGTGATGACAACCTGGCAGCGTGGGGGCAGGGTGGGGCGCAAGGAGAATGAATCGCTTATTATCCTGGTTGGACTTGAAGACAGCCTGGATCAGCACTTTATGCGCAATCCACAGGATTTTTTCAATCGTGAAGTTGAATCAATCGTTTTAAATCCCAGAAATAAAACGATCGTCAAGAGGCATTTGATCTGTGCTGCGACGGAACAACCCATAAAGACAGATGAACTGCTTGTGCAGGATGCTGGTGTGCTGGAAGTGGTTGAGGAGCTTGTGGCCGAAGCATCACTGCTGTTGACAGTTGATGGAAATTACTGGGTCGGAGCCCGTAAATACCCACACAGAGAGGTGAATTTGCGTGGAACCGGCCAAACATTTGTCATCCGCAATAATACGGATGGCACTGCTCTGGGTGAAATAGATTTCATGCGATGCTTCAAGGAATGCCATCCAGGTGCGGTCTACCTGCATCGTGGCAAGACCTGGTTGATAACCAATCTTGACCTGGAAACCCATGAAGTGACTGCTGTCAGAAAGAATGTTAATTATTTTACCAGGACTATGGGCAGCAAGACCACGGAGATTCTGAAAACATACCAGACTAAAGAATTTGAAAATTTTCGGGTTTCCTTTGGTTTCCTTAGGGTTACCGATACTGTAACGGGTTTTCAGAGGCGCCTTGTGGCGGGGCAGAAGTTCATAAGCACTGAATCACTTGATCTCCCGCCCTTAATCTTTGAAACTGAAGGATTGTGGATTGAGATACCTGAGGCAATCCAGAAGCGCATTGAGCGGGAACAGTATCATTTTATGGGAGGCATTCATGCCTTGGAGCATGGCGCAATTTCCATATTTCCCCTGTTGGTTCTCTGTGATCGGAATGATGTTGGTGGTATTGCTCATCCCTTCCATGAACAGCTTTCACAGGCAGCGGTCTTTATATATGAC
>JAUXHH010000100.1 GCA_030621655.1 Desulfobacterales bacterium | reverse complement strand
TGTTTATTAATAAAGGCACAGAGGCACAGAGGCACTGAGGCACAAAGGCACAAAGGCATTTATGCCCCTCAGGTAAGCGATAGACTCCGAGGGGGTACTAAAAAGAGTGCCTTTCAGGGTACAAAGTGACCGTAAGACAAAGAAGTGTAAAGGTTTTTTGAGTGCACACAATGTAATCATATGATTTTGTTATCATGTTTTAAACTCTGTGCCTTTGTGCCTCAGTGCCTTATAACATCATTATTGTAAGCGGCAGCAGGTAAGCGAGCCTGCGAAACTCCGAATCCGGATCCTCAGGGCCCGGATTCTTTACTATCTGGATCATTCTGAGATAAAATCCAGGCTGTTAACAGGAAGGTTTTGCAGAAATCATGATGCTATTAGCTGATATAAAAAGGATTTTAAGGGATTATAATTCTTTTAATATTTTTTATATGTAATATTGCATAATATTAAAAATCGTATTATTATATATAAAATTTTAACGGGTGAGGTGGCCCCTCATTTTCCCATAGTATTCCATCCTCAAAAGGACGCCAATCACCCTCTATGTGGAAACAAGCCCTAAATAGCAATGCTGCCTCCCCGTTGAAATTTTTTTTCTCTCCTTCCTTCGTTATTCCAAATTGAACCGGAAGTAACTGAATGCCCATTTGAATATTACAGCACCCCACGAGCCTGACGGTCAGGCTCACCCTCCAAAAAACCTGGCTTGCCAAATCCCCGGCAGGCCAAGGTTATTTTATGAGATAATATCCCCTATTTTGTATGATTCATGACCATTTCAGAAATAGCCTGGCGAGTAATAGATGAATAATTTAGGCTAATTTTTATACTGCGTTATGATATTAGTATTTGCATTACATGTGATGATAGTTATAATTACGGTATTAAGCATGTCATTTTAGGGTGAGAAAAATTTTAAATTGCTAATTTCATAAGGTTTTAAAACGGGGAACAACATGCCAAAAACAATTCGAATTCTTATTTGTGATGACCACGCTGTAGTACGCCGCGGACTGCGCTCTCTTGTAGGTGTTAAACCTGAAATGGAGCTTATAGGTGAGGCTGTTGACGGTGAAGAAGCTGTTAGCATGGCCAAAAAGCTGAAGCCCGATGTCATCATAATGGACCTGATTATGCCCCGTAAAGATGGTGTTACCGCCATCGCGGAGATCAAAAAAAAGAACCATGATGCCAGGATTCTGGTTCTCACCAGTTTCAGCGACGATAAAAATGTATTTTCTGCCATCAAGGCCGGAGCCAGTGGTTACCTGTTAAAAGATTCATCCCCTGAAGATCTCCTGCAGGCAATCGATGATGTTTACCATGGCAAATCCTCCCTGCATCCGGTCATTGCCCAGAAGGTGATTCATGAAATGCATCAGCCTTCAGATCTTCCACCCACAGATGATCCCCTGAGTGAAAGGGAAGTTGAGGTTTTAAGAAATGTTGCCCAGGGTATGTCTAACCAGGAAATTGCCCAAACACTTAAGATCAAGGAAGGAACTGTTCGTATCCATGTGGGTAATATCCTCAATAAACTGCAGTTGGCAAACCGGACCCAGGCAACGCTGTACGCCTTGCGGGAAGGACTTGCTGAACTGGATGCAAAATAATCCTGAGCAGTTTATCCAAAAGTAGTCCTCATTAAATTCATCTGCTTTTCTTCTGTCACTCGGTCTCGTGGCGTTGTGTAATGTTGTTTTTTGTTGCCTAAAGGCGGGGTGCATAATGATTGAACTTGAAATATATCAAATTACATATTATGATGGTCTTTGTATTTGTATAGAGAGGTGTCGCAGCTTAGTCCTTTGTAACTCCAATTATAGCAATAGTAATTGATGATTTTTTTACCAGGCCAAAATCAAAAATGAAATAAAACTTTATCCATTTTGGTTGTGGCAATTTCGCATAATTATCTGTTGTCCAGGGGGAACTTTTGTATTTTAGCAGCAACAATAAAACAAGAAAACATGAATAGAGAGGGAGTAGAAAGTGAGCAGGAAAGTGTTATTAAACAGTTGTAAGAAATTAAATCTAACTTTTAAAAGAAGTTTGATTTTGGTCGCAATAGGTTTGTTTGCACTTGTAAACATAACAGGTTGCGGGAGCGATGGTCTCAGCATGGAACTTCCGGAAACTTTTATCCGGGACTTCATTGCCAAGCATGAAACAATGGCGGACCAGTCCCTGGTTTACTACTACGTGAAGTCTGATCAGGCTGAAGTGGCTGAGCAGATAGATGTTACATGCAGAATCAACAAGAGCAAAGGCAGGCTGGAACTTCTGGAAAAAGCAACCTTTGATTTTTCAGAACTCCAGATTGAGCTTGTTGATAAAAAAGAAGTATATGTTAACGACGAACCGGTTGTGTTTGCCAAGGTCTCAATTAAAGGTTCCTACAAAATGCAGCTTCCGGAAGTGAGCCAGAAGATTGAAGCCAATGATATAATCATTCTCCAGATGGCCCGGAATGAATGGAAGGTCACAAACAGTAATAATCCATGGAGTTAGAAGTTTGCAAGTAAGTCTCAATAGTTTTCGGCCGGAACGGCAGGTTTTTAAAATATGAAATCATAATCCTATCTCAATCAGTTTTTGAACACATACCTATGAAAAAAAATACCAGCTATAGAATTTTGGTGTTTGACGACCATCAGGAAATTTTAGACCTCTTAAAGGCTGTTTTGGACAGTCGGGGAGGGTATGAGGTGCTGACCTATCCTCATCCTGGCGCCTGTCCTATTTTTAACAACGAAAGTTGCTCGTGCCTGGATGGTCAATCATGCACTGATATTATCTTGACAGATATTAATATGCCGGTGATGAGAGGCATAGATTTCATTGAAAAACAACTTGAAAAAGGCTGCCACTGCAGACATTTGGCCTTGATGTCCGGTGATTATACCTTGGACGACATGCAAAGGGCAAACGAGTTGGGTCTGAAGTTTTTTCAGAAGCCTTTTGCCATTGCAGATGTTTTTGACTGGCTGGATCAGATAGAACAAAAGATTAATCCCCATAGGCAATTAACTGATTGTGGAGAACTGGCTAACTAGGACCTGTCCCTTCTGGACAGACACGAACTGGAACCATGCATTAAACATATAGAGTAGATTGCACATCTAAGATCGATGTGCAATCTACTTGTAAATATGAAAAATTTTCTATTTCCCGTGTAAGCTTTTAATTTCATCCATACCACCCTTTACTCTTTCCTGAACCGCCTTACCTGTTTCTAATCCCTTTTTCAATTATAGCTGCTCTCTGCTGTAGTATCGTGATGACAGCCCTAATAATCGCAGCCGGCACTTCACCCGTTGCATCAGAAATGGTTGCATTTTTTGTCTGATTTTTCAGGATGCGCGTTCCTGTGCGAAGTATTATCGTAGAGACGCTATGGATGGAAAGGAACTGTTGCATAAATCATCGTTGTTTACGGGCATGTCGCCGGATGAATTCGATCATATTGCTGCTTCCTGTGAATTGGTTTCTATAGATGCCGGAGATTACATCTATGACAGGGACACGAGGGGTGACTATTTTTATGTGGTATTGCAAGGCGAGGTAGAATTAGTTGCCCAAAAAGATGATAACAGTACCTGCATGGTTGGCCGAATAGGCGAAGGTGGACATTTTGGAGAAAGCTCCCTGTTGACAGGCCAGTTAAGGTCTTTGAGTGTCAGGGTTGTATCTGATGTTCTTCTCGGCAGGTTTTCCAGTGAATTCTTTCATGAAACCCTCCTCGCCAATCCTGTTTTTCATGAAGAACTGGATAAGATCCTGGTGGAAAGGCTGCGTTCCTCTCTGCGTGACCAGTTGGAAACAACCTTTGACCGGCAGCAGAATTTTGTGCAGCCAGAAAATACCGACCTGTACCCTTTTTTTGAAACCGGGGAGGGGACAGAAGACGAGCTGGATGAGTCGGCGCCAAGAACATTAAAAAATGTCCAGGCAGGTATCAGAAAGTTTGCCGAAAACCTGAAACCATTGGTGATAATCGGTGAGTCCGGCACCGGCCGTAAATCGGCTGCCAGGCAGATACACAACCTCAGTGAGTACGGGAAAGGGCCCTACGGGGTAATCGATTTAAGGCAGTTTGAACCAGGGCTTCTTGAGGGCAAGCTCTATGGCCACGATCCCGGTTCCCTGGCGTTTTCACACTTTCGGGAGGCCGGCATTCTGGAACAGTACCGGGGCGGCAGCATCGTACTCTATCATGCCGAGGTATTGGAAGAAGCCACTGAGCGAAAACTGCTGCAGACCATTCGGGATAACTGTTATTACCGCATTGGCGGCAAGACCAGGCTCAGTCTTGGCGTGCGGTTGATCATTGTCTGTGCAGAGCGGCAAATTCCCGGCAGCGAATCCTGCCGTATGGTTGGTGAACTGCAGGAACTGTTCGGCGAATGCGTTCTGCAGCTGCCGCCGCTCCGTGAGCATAAGCGTGATATCCCCCGGCTGGTGGAACATTACCTGGATCACTTTAACAAGGAATACAGCCACAAAGTAAAAGGGTTTGAAAAGAACGTCCTGGGCATGCTGATGAATTATGACTGGCCGGGCAATTTGACTGAACTCCGTAATGTGATCCAGCGGGCCGTTCTTCTGGCTGAGCAGGACGAGATTCTCTCTGAACAGATCCTCCTGGGACTGCCGCAGCCTGAGGGCAAACTGGAGTATAACCTGCTGCGCTGGCCGATTATCGGTGCCATGTTCCGCAGCCGTTTCTTTCCGCAGCTGCCGAGAATATTTATCTCCATTGTCTTTTTTGGCGGACTTCTGGCTTTGTTTCTGGGACCTCAGGATGATCCTGAACGCAACATAGGTTTGGTGTTGAGCTGGTCTATCGGTTGGCCGCTGATGCTTTTTTCGTTCTTTTTTTTGGGCAGGATATGGTGCAGTGTCTGCTCTCTTTCACTTCCCGGCAATCTGATTCAAAAAATTGTCAAACCCAAACTCAGTGTACCCCAGTTTATCAAGGATTACTCGAGCTGGATCATGGCTGGTTTCTGTATAATCGTTTTCTGGATAGAATTGGTATGGGACGCCTATCAGAATACGCAACTGACAGGCTTTATTATCCTGGGCATAATTCTGGGCTCGTTTCTGTTCAGCATCCTTTTCAAGCGGCGGGCCTGGTGTCGGTATGTCTGCCCGCTGGGTGCCTTAAACGCCATTTTTGCCATGCCCTCAACCTTGGAGCTGCGCGCCAACCGGCAGCTCTGTGTCAATACATGTCAGTCGAGGCTCTGTTACCAGGGTGATGCGAAGAACGAAGGCTGCCCCATGTTCCGCCACCCGTTCCTGGTTGATAACAACAGGGACTGCATTCTGTGCGGCAACTGTATCAAGAACTGCCCCCATGATTCCATTCAGGTGAACCTGCGGATCGCGCCCCTCGAACTATGGCATATCCAGTCGCCGCGTGTGGCTGACAGTTTTCTGGTGGTGGCATTATCAGCCATATTCTTCCCCCTGCTGCTGCACCAGGAGTTCCTGGCTCTTTCCAGTCAATTCAGCATGGACCATCTGGCAGGCAGCCTGATTCTGTTCGGTCTGATCGGACTCTTTGTTGGTATATACTCACTGTTTTCCTGGCATCAGGCCAGAATGTCCAACTCGAGTTTTTTGCATATCTTTGCCGCCACAGGCTACGGCTATATTCCCTTGGTACTGGGTGGTTTTCTGGCTGTTTATTTTGAAATGTTCATGGCCGGGGCCTGGCGCTTGGTACCGCTTATTCTGTCAGCTCTAGGGGTGGTCATGACTGAAACCGGCTATCGACTTCTGAGCCGGGAGGCGACCGAAACTCTGCAGCATCTGATCATCACCGGTGGTCTCCTGGCAAGCCTCTATGCAACCTACCGGATCGTCAAGCGCTATACTTTATCGGAGAAGTTTTCCTTGAAACTGTACGGGCTGCCGTATGGGTTCCTGTTGGCGTCCGGTCTGCTTTTCCTGTTTGCCTTATGATTTGAAAGCGAAAGGACTAATTATAGGGTTCAAGGGGTCAAGGGGAAAAGACAGGACTGAGGGTTGAGGGCTGAGGACTGAGGAATGAAAAGATAGGGGTGAGGACTGAGGGGTGAGGGAAAAAGGTTTCAAGGGGTCAAGGGTAAAAGATTTTAAACTGAGTGCTGAATGCTGATTGCTAATTAAAAGTAGTAGAAAAGTTGCAGCCTGATGAAATCATCATCCCTGATACTGTGAAGGTAATAATCACC
>JAUXHH010000003.1 GCA_030621655.1 Desulfobacterales bacterium | reverse complement strand
CTGCTGTTGCAGGATCAAGGAACTCTTCCCCCTGCCATTTAGCAAGTGCCAACAAACCGATTGTTGCAGCCCTGGGGAAATATGTGCCCGATGGAGCCACCTTCAGGAGGCCGGCAAGTTTTTCCCGAAAAAGATGGCCATATACCTCAGTCCCATCTCCCAACAGTACCACCGGTTCATCAATCCTCTTACACAGAGTTTCAGGGCTGATAACCTGACATTCTTCCTGAAGCCTTGGAATACCCTGATTGTCGCATCTGTAAAAACCACAGTATATCTCTTTTTTCCGGGCATCCAGTACTGGGCATATCAGGATATCTCCTGCTGCAAAGAATTGCGCTGCCAGGCCGTCCAGGGTTCCTACTCCGATGAGTTTTGCGCCCGCAGCCATTGCCAACCCCTTTGCAGTTGCCAAACCGATCCTCAAACCGGTAAAACTTCCCGGTCCGAGACTCACTGCCACAGCATCAATGGCCGACCTTTCAATAGCAGTCTCCTGCAGAAGCCAATCAACTCCTGCCAACAGCCTGCGAGAATGGGTCTCACCTGTCTGCAGAGAAAATTCCGCCACACATCTGTTTTCAACAACAAGGGCGACACTGCCGCACATTGTTGCAGTTTCCAGGGCAAGTATCACTGGTTTATGCAACCCTGTTATATCCTTTTGCGTATGAACCATACCTGATTTTGGTGTCACCGAAACATCCCTCAACCGAACACCCTGACCAGGTCATTATAAAAAACAAAGATCATCAGGCTGCCCAGTAATACAAGCCCTATTTGCTGCAAGATCTCCATGGTTCGCAGGTTAAGCGGTTTTCGTAAAATCGCCTCAACCGAGAAAAACACCAGATGACCGCCGTCAAGAATAGGAATGGGGAGCAGGTTAAGAATACCCAGGTTTACGCTTAAAACCCCCATAAAATAAATGAAGTTCACCCAACCAGCCTCCATTCGTTCTCCGGCAATTTTTGCTATAAGTATCGGGCCGCCCAGTTCTGAGGCCGGCACTACCTTCTGGATTATTTTTACCAACCCCAACACTGTCAGGTACATCCAGCTCCATGTCTGGCTTACCCCCGCCTGCAGCGATTTTACAAAACCGACCTTTTCGTATACCACCTCTTCGGTTCGGGCGATACCGACCATATACCGTTCGCCAACCACTTCACCAAAGATATTTTTTGTTGTCTCCATCCGGGGTGTAACAGCAATTTCAAGGGTCTCATCACCCCGCCTTGTTGTTATGACAACCTCCCTGCCTTCACTATTCTTAATCAACTGGGAAACATCTTCCCAAAGCCTGGTCTCCTTACCGTCAATGGCAATTATGGTATCACCCGCCTGCAGTCCAGCCTCTATAGCTGGACTCTCCTGTCCAACCCCACCAATGGTTGTGGTATCTACCGGTTGAGGCAATCCTGCCACAAACACAATGAGGAAGAAAAGAAACATGGCAAAGATAAGATTAAAAACCGGGCCACCGGCCACGATTATAAACCGCTGCCAGACAGGCCGAGTGGCGAAGGAACGTTTAAGTTCACTTGGAGATAATTTTTCCTCAGCTAGTTCACTGGGACTTTCTCCAAACATTTTTACATATCCACCAAGTGGAAAAGCGCTAATCAGGTACTCTGTTTCGCCATACTGTTTACTGATGAGTTTCGGGCCAAACCCCAAAGAGAACTTCAAAACCCTCACCCCAAAAAACTTGGCCCAGACAAAATGACCGAATTCATGTACAAAAATTAATAAGCCAAGGACAATGGCAAAAGATATTAGGCTGTTCATTATTTTTCTAACCTCATTATGTAATCTCTATCAAATAACCAGAACCTGCAAACTTTCCTGGTATTAATCAGCAGTCGCATCGAGTCTTGCAACATCCTGTAACACAGCAGCAGACTCTATCCTGGCTATACGGTCAGCTGCTAGTATTGTTTCAAAATCCGTATCTTCTTTATAATCTATCCGAGCCATGGTTTCAGCAACCGCTTTAGAAATCTGAGGGAACCTCAGCTTTCCATCAAGAAATGCTGCCACAGCAACTTCATTTGCCGCATTGAGAACTGCCGGCATACAACCTCCTATCCTGCAGGCCTCAAAAGCTGTATGCAGGGCAGGAAAACGTTGTGTGTCCGGTTCCAGAAAACTCAAATTACTGCATTCTGTTAAATTCAGACGCGAAAGGCCTGTCGACAGTCTTTCCGGATATGAGAGTGCATAGCTGATCGGCACCCGCATATCCGGTATGCCAAGTTGCGCCACCACCGAACCATCAACAAATTCAACCAATGAATGAACAATACTTTGGGGGTGCACCAGCACTTCAATCTTCTCCAGGGGAACATCAAAAAGCCAATGGGCCTCAATAACCTCGAGTCCTTTATTCATAAGGGTTGCTGAATCAATGGAGATTTTGCGCCCCATATCCCAGTTTGGATGGAGCAGGGCCTGTTCAGGGGTAACCTGCCAGAGACTTTCTTTATCCAGGTTTAAAAAAGGGCCACCAGAGGCTGTAAGGATAATCCGGGCGACATCCTCTTTTCGTCCTGCTTCAAGAGCCTGGGCAATAGCACTGTGCTCACTGTCAATGGGCAATAACCGCACCTGCTGCTTTCTGACTTCATCCATGATAAGACGGCCTGCCATAACAAGGGTCTCTTTGTTTGCCAGAGCAATATCCTTACCGGACCTGATTGCGGCAAGAGTCGGCAACAAACCGGCTGCACCCACTATGGCCGATACAACCATATCCGCATCCCGCAACGACGCCACCTGCTCATTACCCTCCTGGCCCCAGACTATTTCTGTCCGGCTGGAAACAGACAAAATTGTTTTGAGTTTTTCTGCTGTCTCCTCCTCAGCTACAGAAACCATAAGAGGAGAAAATGCTTCAACCTGCTCCCTGAGCAGGTCAATATTCCAGCCTGCTGTCAAGCCAACCACGGTAAAATGCTCAGGAAAGCTGGCCGCAACCTTTAGCACATTCTTACCGATGGAGCCGGTGGAACCGAGTATTGAAATTTTCTTATTCTTCATAAAGTGCGAAATTACTTCAACAGTGCTGTATGTCCCCAGTAGAGCACATAATACAGAACCGGAGCTGTCAGCAAAATGGAGTCACAGCGATCCAGCAATCCACCGTGTCCAGGTAAGATCTGCCCGGAATCTTTTACTCCGGAAACACGTTTAATTAATGATTCAATTAAATCACCGATAATACCTATTGCACTTAAAGTTAAGCTCAAGATCCCTACCATGGCCAGATTGGCATTTTCAAATACAATTGCTGCCACCACAAGTCCGCCAAGCACACCGCCAACAACGCCGCCTACTGCCCCGGCTCTTGTTTTACCCGGACTTAAAGCCGGACATAGTTTGATCTTACCAAACTTGCGACCGACATAGTAGGCTGCGGTGTCAGAGAAAACAGTGATGGCCGTAAGCACCAGCAACCAGAAAATACCATTGGATAAGGAGCGCAGTAGAATGAGATGGGAGGCACAAAAGCCAATATAGAAGATACCAAACCACTGTTTACTTACGAAAACCAGTCCATTATCCAGGCTTGGATAGGCAATGACTGTTAGAATAATTAAAACGGAAAAGGCCAGGAATAGACTTGAAGTCATCCCGCCACTTCCCCACAGAGAGGCCCCAAGTAATGGGAAAATTCCCACTATGAGAACAGGGAGGATATATTTAGACTCTCTCCCCTGCAAACTCATGCGTAAGAACTCATAGAGTGCCAGGCCACCGCCTGCCGTTATAACGAGGCAGAAGAGTGGATAGGTTCCCACAAGCAGCAATAAAAGCCAGCCTATAGCAAGAATAAGACCCGTGACAATTCTGCCCATTTATTACTCCGCCTGCAACTGTTGGCTGGTTTGGCCGAACCTTCTTTCCCGGCTCTGAAATTCTTTAAGGGCCTCAAAGAACCTTTCAGTATTGAAGTCCGGCCACATGGTTTCAGTAATATAAAGCTCAGCATAAGATAACTGCCAAAGAAGGAAATTGCTCAGGCGAGACTCACCTCCTGTCCTGATGAGCAAATCAGGATCAGGAAGCCCAGCTGTATACAGATGGGCGGCTAAAAGCTTCTCAGAAAAGTCTTTCGGATCAAACTGGCCACTGACACATTTTTCCGCCATGATGCGGGCCGCCCTGACAATCTCAGAACGGCCTCCATAACTGAGGGCCAGATTAAGAATCAATCCCGATTTGTCTTCTGCATTCCGGGCTGTCTCTTGCATGACTTCCGATAGAACTTTCTGAACATCTGTAGGCAGCATTTCAATTTCTCCTATACAGCGCAGAGAAACCGTATTGTCCAGCATCTTTTGCAGTTCAGATTTAAGGTAGGACTTGAGTAAGGTCATCAGACCCTGGACCTCAAGGGATGGTCTTTTCCAATTCTCGGTTGAAAAAGCATAGAGGGTGAGGACCTCCAGTTTCAGTTCTCCGGCGATCTTCACTATATTTTTGAGAGATTCTGTCCCTGCCTTGTGCCCCATAATTCTTGGCAGGTTGCGCTGCTTTGCCCATCTGCCGTTACCATCCATAATAATAGCGACATGCCGGGGAATCCTCTCAGGATCCAGAACCAAATTTTCATGCATAACAGATTATTGCACTCTTCAGATGATGAGCTAAACCTCCATTACTTCATTTTCTTTTTCAGCGGCCACCTTATCTATCTTTGCAATAGAGGCATCAGTTTCTTTCTGGGCCTCATCCTGAAGTCTAAACAGCTCATCTTCTGAGATTTCTTTATTTTTCTTTTGTTTCTTTAATGTATCTATTGCATCTCGACGGTGATTGCGGACAGCAACACGGTATTCCTCGGCAACTCTTTTTACTATCTTTACGAGTTCTTTGCGCCGTTCTTCAGTAAGCTGAGGAATATTAATGCGGATTACTTTGCCATCATTTACCGGTGTCAAACCAAGATCAGATTTCAAAATAGCCTTCTCAACACCTGACATCACTTGGGGATCCCAGGGCTGGATAACAATCTGCCTGCTCTCCGGTATAGTCAGAGTGCCGACCTGGTTCAGTGGCATAGGGGCACCATAGGCTTCAACCTTGATTCCGTCAAGAAGTGACAATGAAGCTCGGCCTGTACGAATTTTGGTCAATTCAGATTTAAAAGCCCCCAGGCTATTTTCCATTTTTTCAGCCATTCCCATTATAACTTCACTACTCATAATACTCTCCCTTCGGTTGTCAGCCGGCTGTTAAGTACTTACCTATCTTTGCGTATCAAAAACCATGCTGTTTCTTATTTTTGCACAATTGTGCCAATATGTTCGCCGCGCATTGCCCTTACAATGTTAGAGGGAGTTTTCATTTTTAACACTATAATAGGTTTATTGTTATCCTGGGCTAAGGATATAGCAGCTGCGTCCATAACCCTGAGGCCTTTTTGCAGAACTTCAGTGTATGTCAAGGTGTCAAATTTCACAGCATCAGGATTGGCAAGAGGATCCTTGTCATATACACCATCTACGCGGGTTGCTTTACAAATAAGATCTGCCTCAATTTCCAGGGCACGGATGACCGCTGCAGTATCGGTAGTAAAATAAGGGGTTCCTATCCCTGCAGCACAGATGACCACCCTCCCTTTTTCAAGATGGCGCATAGCGCGACGGCGGATATAAGGTTCACAGACACTGGGCATAGGAAAAGCAGACATCACTCTGGTGACTATACCATTGCGCTCCATGGCATCCTGCATAGCGAGACTGTTAATCACCGTTGCCAACATTCCCATGTTATCTGCAGTGCTTCTGTCCATCCCCTTGGAAGCGCCTGCAACACCTCTGAAAATATTGCCTGCCCCTATAACCAGGCCCACCTCCATACCGAGTTCTACCACCTGCTTTACTTCACCTGCAACATAGTTTAAAACATCTGTGCTGATACCAAATTTGGAATCACCCAACAGGGCTTCACCACTGAGCTTCAAAAGTACTCTTTTATATTTTATCGCCATATGTTTTTTCCTTAAGAGTTACAGGTTACTATTTTCAGGGCGAATACCTCTTTAAGCATCTGTACCGACCTGAAAACGGGCAAATCTCTTAATTGTTATATTTTCTCCCATCTTGGCAATCAGGTCATTGAGCAGATCATGAATACTCAGATCGGGATTCTTGACAAATTTCTGTTCCATCAGACTTACTTCTGCAAAAAACTTATCCAGCTTACCTGTAACCATTTTCTCTGCAATGTTTTCCGGCTTGCCGGAATCCATAGCCTGCTTCTTGTAAATCTCAGCTTCCCTGGCAACCTGGTCTTCAGGAATATCTTCACGTCTGACAGCTATAGGATTCATTGCTGCCACATGCATGGCGACCTCTCTGGAAAAATTCTGGAAGTCATCTGTTTTGGCAACAAAATCAGTTTCACAATTGACCTCAACCATGACCCCGAGTTTACCCCCGGCGTGTATATAGGTTTGAATCACGCCTTCACTGGTAGAACGACCAGCTCTTTTCCGTGCCACTGCCAATCCTTTCTGGCGCAGAAAATCAATCGCCTTCTCCATATCACCCTCGGTTTCACCCAAGGCCTTTTTACAATCCATCATCCCCGCGTTGGTCTTATCACGGAGTTCCTTAACCATTTGACTTGTTATTTTCACGAATCTTCTCCTTTAAATACATACTATCTGTAATGTTAAAAATGTGATTATCTTTTTTGCTTGAGCCTTCACGGCATCTAAAAACCGCATTCCTTGCTTAAGAGGCTCTATGTACACAGAATTTAATATTGTCGATCTCGCAGATAAACGTAGACTTATCTGCGAATGTATCAAATTGATACAACTGCAAATCTCACTGCAGTGAACAAATTTATATTCTTCTGCTTATTTCAAGATATGGAACTGACCGCGTGCAGTCTTTAGCAACATGCCCGAAACAAAATATGAAGTTGATCTTTTCTGCTTAGCAGACGTAAGCTTTATGCCTTGTCTGCCGGGTTTTCCTCAACTTCTGTTTCGCCGGAAACGTCCTCAGGATTCTCCGCCATTGCCTGTTCAACCATCTCTTCGACAACCGCATCCTTTTCCTTCAACTGGGCTCGGCCATCTAGAACAGCCTCTGCAATTGCTGAAGTGATTAACTTGATTGCCCTTATAGCATCATCATTTCCAGGGATAATGTATGAAAGGCCATCAGGACTACAGTTGGTATCCGCCAGGGCAATAACTGGGATATTGAGCTTATTCGCTTCCTTGACTGCGATCTGCTCTTTATTGGGATCTATTACAAAGACAGCGGCCGGCAGGCTTCTCATGTTCTTTATACCGCCAATATTTCTCTCGAGCTTAACCCGTTCCTTTTCCATCAACAGTATTTCTTTTTTGGGGAATTTACTGATGGAACCGTCTTCCTGCATTGCTTCAATACTCTTTAACCTGTCGACCCCTTTCTTGATGGTCTGAAAATTGGTCAAAGTGCCGCCAAGCCAGCGATGATTGATGTAGTACATACCACTGCGAATGGCCTCTTCCTTGATAGTAGTTTGGGCTTGACGTTTAGTTCCTACAAAGAGTACATAGCCGCCCTTTGATGCCTCCTGGACAACATAGTCATAGGCTTTTCTAAAAAGACCTATGGTCTTGTCAAGGTTGATAATATAAATTCCGTTTCGAGGCGCGAAGATATAAGGCTTCATTTTGGGGTTCCAGCGCCGCGTCTGATGACCGAAATGCAATCCGGCCTCCAACATTTGTTTTATGGTAACTCCTGACATACTTTTTCCTCCTATTTTTGGTTTTTCCTCCACCCTTTACCCCGCCCCGTCAGAGGGGACCGAGAGGTCAACTTTCGTTAGGGTGTGTGTATTTAGAAGCTGTAACAGCCTCCAGAAATTAAAGGTCAACTAACCACATTAAAACAGAACATGATTCTATACCATAAAGTGATATAATTTTGCAAACGAATCTCGATTCGTTTTGCATTGTTTGCATCATTTGCGAATAAGTCTTCCCTGCCCGGCTAAAACATACTTCAGCCATTCAAAACCAAATTTCAGCAGAGCCTCGTCATCATCAACCAGAATCCTCAAAAAGGAACTTTCAAGCTTAAACTGGTCGAAGAGTTTATTCTCCTCAGCAAATCTTCGGAAGCCATCTATATTGTAGCAAACCATAAAAGCCATCTGTTGCCTGGGGCCTCCAGCCCCTTCACCCTGCCAGGGATTTCCAGCAAACAGGGTATCAATTTCGGCCCAGAGATCATTGAGTGCATTATAGTGCCGGACCCTTTGATCCTTAAGCCAGGCCCTCACCGTCCATTCTTTTACTTCCTGATGACCAAAACAGTACGGATGCTTGGTCATAAAATAATATTCATTTACACGTCCCCTGCTTGGACTTCGATCAACAGCTCGCTCCAGGGGATAGGTCCTGCATGCAGTTGGTCGGTCCTCATAAACTGTACAGCCGTTTTTATCAAGAAATGGGCACTGTTCTTCATTGTCAGCCATCATAAGCATAACAGCAGGGAAAAAAGGATGGCTGGAAGATCCCAACCGGGTATGGCTGCGCATGAACTCCTCAGAAGATATGGAGAGTCTATTTTTCAACCTGACAATATCATAGGGATACAGTATCAAGTCCAATTTCCTGCAGCATGACATGTAGCACTCCACATCCGGCCCGCAACGGAATTGAAAGACGGACTTCCCTAGAGGCTCCATGCCTTCGGGGAACTGTTTATCTATATCGTTCATCTTGGCAATATTCTTCTGGTTACTGGGAAAAGATTTTACAATAAAAAAACCGGTATGATCACTCTCTCATACCGGTTTTGCAAAAAACAATTTTATGTGCAACAAAAATCAATTTATCTTAATTGGTCACTTCATCAGTATCTTCAGTATAGTTTACCAGTTCTATAATAGCCATTGGCGCGGCATCTCCATTCCTGTTACCGGTCTGAATTATACGGGTATAACCACCGTTACGATCCATATACTCATCTTTGAGTTTTGTAAACAGTTTATCCACAACCTCCTTGCTGCGGATTACAGAGAGAGCCTGCCTTCTGGCATGAAGATCACCCCTTTTTCCCAGGGTAATCATTTTATCCGCCAGTTTCCTCAGTTCTTTTGCTTTCGGAGTGGTGGTGACAATCCTCTCATGCTCAAGCAGAGAAGTTACCATATTTCTCATCGTGGCCTGCAGGTGTGAACTGTTACGCCCCAGCCTTCTGCCGGCTTTTCTATGTCTCATCGGTATAAACCTCTTTTATATTTTCTCGTCTTCTTCTTTAGCCGCATCTGGTTCAGGCCGCTCCCACTCGTCAATCTTCATACCAAGAGACAATTCCATCTCTTCAAGGAGCTGCTTGATTTCATTTAAAGATTTACGGCCAAAATTCTTGGTCTTAAGCATCTCAGGCTCAGTTCTTTGCACCAGCTCACCAATGTAGGTGATATTGGCATTTTTTAAACAGTTAGCAGATCTGACTGAGAGTTCAAGGTCTTCAACCGTACGGTAAAGATTTTCATTCAGTGGCGGCTCTTCACTTTCCGGACTTTCTTCAATTTCAGGCTCTGCCTTTTCTTCATCAAAATTGATGAAAATTGCCATATGCTGCTTCAATATTTTAGACGCATACGCCAGAGCATTTTCCGGTTTGACACTTCCATCTGTGTGGATTTCAAGGGTCAGTTTGTCATAATCAGTCTGCTGACCAACACGTGCCTGAGTCACGATATACTGCACTTTCTTGACAGGAGTAAAAATAGAATCGATAGGGATCACACCAATTGGCTGATCATCACTCTTATTCATCTCCGCCGGTCTGTATCCTTTGCCCCATTTCACTTCAAGCTCAACAGAGAACTTCCCTTTCCCAGTGATGGTGCAGATATGCTGCTCAGGATTCATAACCTCTACTGATCCGTCAGAGATAATATCAGCAGCGGTAACAGGACCTTTTCCCTTTTTGTCAATCCGAACTGTTTGCCCCTCTGCCGTATTGAGCTTAAGACGCACCACCTTCAAGTTCAAGATGATTTCGGTCACATCTTCAAGAATTCCCGGGATAGCGGTAAATTCATGCAGCGCCTTATCAATTCTTACAGAAGTAATTGCAGCTCCCTGTATTGATGAGAGCAGAATTCTGCGTAACGAGTTACCGATGGTAATAGCAAATCCTCGCTCCAAAGGCTGACAGACAAATTTGCCATACGATTCTGTATGACTATCCCTGTCCACCTCCAACCGTTCGGGCTGAATCAGTTCGGTCCAGTTTTTATAAAAAGGGGTTTCCTCAATAAGATTTTCTGTCATGGTAGGTCTTGCCCTTATCAAATGTTATTTAGAATAAAGTTCAACTATCAACTGTTCCTGAATAGGCATGGTGATTTCATGCCGCTCCGGCATGCTTTTCACAGTTCCCTGCAAGTTATCCCTATCGAGTTCCAACCAGGTCGGAATTCCCCGCCGGGCCACAGCATCAAGACTTTCATTAATGACTTGGCTCTTTTTGCTTTTTTCCTTGATAGTGATAACATCACCAACTGAAACAAAGAAAGAAGGGATATTAACCTTCTTGCCATTTATGAGCACATGATTGTGCCGAACGACCTGACGGGCCTGGTCTCTTGAATTGGCAAAGCCAAGACGAAACATTGTATTGTCCAGACGTCTTTCCAGGAGCATTAAAAGGTTTTCACCGGTAACGCCTTTTCCTGACTCCGCCATTTTAAAATATCTTCTAAACTGTCCTTCAAGCATGCCATAGATGCGTTTCACTTTTTGTTTCTCACGCAACTGTACGGCATAGTCAGAAACCTTGCGAAAACGGCTCTGCCCATGTTGACCCGGGGCATAAGCGCGCCTTTCGATAGAACACTTATCCGAAAAGCACCTGTCGCCCTTAAGAAAAAGTTTCAGATTCTCGCGTCTGCATTGCCTGCAGGATGCACCTGTATATCTTGCCAATTTAAACCTCCATTAAAACTCTAATTAAGCCAATATAATAAGAAAAAATTACTTGTTATTATACTCTTCTTCGTTTGGGTGGTTTACAGCCGTTATGAGGCAATGGAGTCACATCAGAAATCTTGCTCACATCAAAACCTTCAACCTGTAATGCCCTTAAAGCTGCCTCACGGCCAGGTCCTGGACCTTTTACCCTTACTTCCACTTTGCGCATGCCATGATCCATAGCCTTTTTTGCAGCCTCGGCGACCGCTTTCTGGGCAGCAAACGGGGTACTTTTTCTCGAGCCTTTGAAGCCAAGACAGCCCGAACTTGACCAGGAAATGACATCACCCTGCTTGTCAGCTATGGTCACAATTGTATTGTTAAAGGTGGACTGGATATAAACGATACCTTCCGGGATATTTTTCTTTTCTCTCTTTTTCGTCTTCCCGGAACTTCTTTTTGGACTAGCCATAAATAATTATCTCCTGTACAGCTTTATCTGTAAAATAATATTGCTCAATAGTAATTCGTTTTGCGGACTACTTTCTCTTGATGCCTGCACCACGACGCGGACCTTTCCTGGTCCGGGCATTGGTACTGGTTCTCTGCCCCCTGCAGGGCAACCCTTTTCGATGACGAAGCCCACGGTAACTCCCTGAATCCATTAACCGCTTAATATCCATTGAAACTTCACGCCGCCTGTCACCTTCAACATGGTATCCCTCTTCAAGGATCTTTCTGATATTTGCGACATCGCCGTCTGTCAGGTCATCAGTACTTGTATCATAGGACAGCTTTACCTCATCAAGAATTTTTCGAGCTGAAGTACGCCCAATACCATGAATATAGGTCAGAGCTATTTCCATATGCTTTTTCTTCGGCAAATCAACACCTGCTATTCTAGCCAAGACTTAATCCCTCCACTTACAGTTTATCAGTTTTCAGGGGTAATCCTATCCCTGACGCTGTTTGTGTTTTTTGGTTTTGCAAGAGACACGGACAACGCCTTTTCTCTTGTAGACTTTGCAATCACTGCACATTTTTTTTACCGAAGCTCTCACTTTCATCACATCACCTATTTTGCAAGCTCAACAGCTATATTTATCTGCTTACTTATTTTTCGCACGAAAAGTTATCCTGCCACGGGTTAAATCATAAGGAGACAATTCAACAGTTACCCTGTCTCCGGGAAGAATTTTTATAAAATGCATTCGCATTTTTCCAGAAATATGGGCGAGCACCTTATGGCCGTTATCAAGTTCGACCCGAAACATAGCATTCGGTAAAGGCTCTACAATTTTCCCTTCAACTTGAATGGCCTCTTCCTTAGGCATAGGCAATAATCCTTTCGTTCTTATTATTATTCAGGCCTTTTACAGCACCGGCCACATTTGAAAGCTCAGAGTCGCCTTCCGACAAAGCGGGTTAATATACTACAACTAACCCCTATTTTACAATTATTTTTTTCTTAAAACCTCTCAACGGATGCCATCACTCAAAATAAGTGGTCCTGACTCTGTCACAGCAACCGAATGTTCAAAATGTGCTGAGGAAGATTTATCCTTAGTGACTACAGTCCATCCATCTTTCAACACCTTGACTTCATATGTACCAAGGTTGACCATCGGCTCAATCGCTAAAACCATTCCTGCCATGATCCTTGGTGTCGTTTTCTTGCCGCTCCCGAAATTGGGGACTTCCGGACCTTCATGCAGGGCGGTCCCAATTCCATGCCCGACAAACTGCTTCACCACTGAATAACCATGTTTTTCAACATGGGCCTGAACAGCAGTGGATATGTCATTAATCCGATTACCAACCCTTGCCTGCGCTATCCCTTTATAGAGCGATTCACGTGTCACCTTAAGCAGGTCGGCCACCTTCGCATCAATTTCTCCAATATTCAGGGTTGCCGCAGCATCGCCATAAAATCCTTTATAGCAAACACCAAAATCAATGCTGACTATGTCACCTTCCGCCAGAATCACCTTTTTGGAAGGAATGCCATGCACCACCTGTTCATTAAGTGATACACAGAGACTGCCGGGAAAACCATGGTATCCCTTAAACGCCGGTGTCGCATCATGCTGCCTGGCATATTCCTCAGCCCAGACATCCAACTGCCAGGTAGATATGCCGGCAACAGCTTTTTCCCGCAGCATATTGAGGGTTCCAGCAACAATCTGATTTGCCCTCCGCATGATCTCTATCTCAGATGGCGTTTTCAGAATAATCTGTTTTGCAGTCGCTGGTGCATTGCTCATCTGAATACCAATAATCTCAACAAACCTTAGCCGCTGCCTGGCAGAATAATTCCAATATCCTCCTGTAAGTTAAACCCAAAAGCAATTTGTGCTACTTACAAAACTACGAGCTTAGCGACGACCCTTTATTCTGCCCTTCTTCATAAAGCCTTCATAGTTGCGCATCACCATGTGCGACTCAATCTGTGCGATGGTGTCAATTGCGACGCCCACAACAATCAGCAGGGCGGTACCGCCAAAATAAAAAGGTACATTGTATCTGCTGATCAATACGGTTGGCAAGACGCAAATCACACTGACATAAATAGCGCCGATAACAGTCAAACGGGTCAAGGCTTTGTCAATAAAGTCTGAAGTCTTTTTCCCGGGCCGAATACCAGGTATGTAACCACCATGCTTCTTCAGGTTCTCAGCCACATCAACCGGGTTGAAAGTAACAGCCGTATAAAAAAAGCAGAAAAAGACTATAAACGCGACAAACAATATATAATAAAAAATGGTCCCGGGGCTCAATGATGCAGAGATCCTCTGGATCCAATCAATCTGGATAAGACCGCCAATGGTTGCCGGAAACATCATGATTGACGATGCAAAAATCGGCGGAATAACTCCGGCAACATTTATCTTGAGAGGGAGGTGAGAACTTTGTCCACCATAGACCTTACGCCCAACCACCCTTTTGGCATACTGTATGGGAATACGCCTCTGGGCGGTCTCAAAGAAAATTATTGTGCCTACAACCAACACCATCACAACCAGCAGAAAGAGAAGAAAAATAGCATTCATCTCGCCTGCTGAAACCATCTGGATTGTATTGCCTACGGCAGCCGGCATACGGGCCACAATACCGGCAAAAATGATGAGTGAAATACCGTTACCTATACCGCGTTCTGTCATCTGTTCACCCAACCACATGATAAACGCAGTTCCGGAAGTCAAGGTGATAATGGTCATGATCTTAAACTGCCAGCCAGGAATCATAACTATGGCTTCACCGCCGGGACCGCTCATTCCTTCGAGTCCAACTGAAATGAAAAGACTCTGGATCAAGCTTAGTCCCACAGTTCCATAACGGGTATATTTCGTTATCTGGTGGCGGCCTGATTCTCCTTCCTTTGACAGGGCCTCCAGTTGCGGAATAACAACCGTCAGAAGCTGTATGATAATTGAGGCACTGATATACGGCATGATTCCCAGGGCAAAAATGGAAAAATTCTCCAGCGCCCCACCGGAAAACATGTTGAACATGCCGAACAGGGTCCCGGCATTCTTTTCAAAAAATGCTGCCAGGGCCTCTCCGTTAATACCCGGAGTAGGTATTTGCACACCGATCCTGTAAACCGCGAGCATCAAAAAGGTAAAGATCAGCCTTCGACGCAGCTCAGGTAAAGACGCAGTATTTTTAATTCCTCCGAGCATGCTCCTTAACCCTCGACCGTGCCGCCTGCAGCTTCAATCTTCGTTTTGGCCCCCTGGCTGATCTTATCAACAGCCACTGTCAGTGATTTACTCAGTTCACCGTTGGCCAACACTTTAACCAGAGTAGTGCGTTTGTCTATCAAGCCCACCTGGACCAGAGCTTCACGGTCAACACGACTGCCAGGTTCAAAAACTTCAAGGTCGCTGACATGGACAATGGTAAATTCCTTGCGGAAGATATTGTTGAACCCACGTTTGGGCAGCCTTCTCTGCAGGGGCATCTGGCCTCCCTCAAACCCAGGCCTGGTGCCGTATCCTGACCTCGACTTTGCGCCTTTATGGCCTCGGGTAGCTGTTCTGCCACGCCCTGAACCTTGACCGCGTCCCACTCTTTTTCTTTCCCTGTTGGCTCCCTTGTTGGGAGATAAATTACCGAGGGTCAACATTTTATTATTCCTCCTCAACCGTGACCAGGTGTTCTACTTTACGCAGCATCCCCCTGATCTCAGGTGTATCCTTGCGGACTACAGTCTTTTCTCTTCTAGTGAGCCCCAAGCCGACCAATGTAGCGCGTATCTTCCTGGTGCTGCCAATCTTGCTTTTGGTTAAGGTAACCTTTACTGTTCCAGCCATATCATTACCTACTTCAGATTTATTTGTTTATATTGTGCCAGTCGGCAATTATACGGATAGCTCCTCAGCAGAAATACCCCTGAGAGCTGCAATGCGTTCTGCACTTCTTAACTTCCTCAAACCATCGAGAGTAGCCTTCACCAGGTTATGAGGATTGTGGGAACCAAGGCATTTCGTCAGGATATTCTGGACACCTGCTGCTTCAAGAACTGCCCTAACCCCACCACCGGCAATAAGTCCGGTACCTTCAGAAGCCGGTTTCAGCAGTACCGATCCAGCTCCGTATTTTCCAATAATCTGATGGGGAATGGAAGCCGCAGTCAGAGACACCGGTTGCATGTCCTTGCGGGCCCGTTCAACACCTTTTCGTATAGCCTCAGGCACCTGATTGGCTTTACCAAGACCGTAGCCGACCTTGCCTTTGCCGTCACCGATAACCACGATGGCGCTGAAACTAAAACGCCGGCCACCTTTTACAACCTTTGCCACTCTGTTGATAAAAACGATCTTTTCAATCAACTCTGATGCAGAGTCATCTTTTGACCTTTTATATTCCGCCAAAACGTATCTCCCAATTCAAATAATTTTATGGCAATAAAAACTGCTCAACACATTTGCTGCTGAAGTCTATTTTACTAGAAAACCAAACCACCTTTCCTGGCACCTTCAGAAAAGGCCTTGACCCTGCCGTGGTAGATATAACCACCGCGATCAAGCACTACATTTTCAATACCGGCAGACTTTGCCTTTTCTGCCAGAAGCATACCTACCTTGTTTGCCAAGGAACATTTTCCCTTGATATCCTCACTCCCGATAGATTTATCCAAGGAAGACATGGAAACCAGGGTATGCCCCTTGCTGTCGTCAATGACCTGGGCATAAAAATGTTTGGCACTTTTATAAACACGCATACGCGGTTTATCTGAGGTACCTGTTATCTTCTTCCTAATACGCTTAATACGTTTTTTTCTCGCTACGACTTTAAAATCTGTCTTTGCCATTTCTCTTTACCTGCTATCTTAATTATGACTTCAATCTTTTACAGCACGCAACATCGATTCGCATGAAGTTTTATGCCTTAGCTGCCGACTTACCGACCTTGCGAACGATGTGCTCACCCTCGTACCGGATGCCTTTCCCCTTATAGGGTTCCGGCTTCCTCACTTCGCGCAGCTTTGCAGCTGTCAAGCCCAGTAATTCCTTGTCAATGGACTCAAGCATGACAATGTTTGCCTTATCCACCATGGTTGCCGTAACTCCTGCGGGCAATTTGAAATTGACCGGATTGGAGTACCCCACATTAAGAGTAAGGGAGGAGCCTTCGACAGCCATTCGGTATCCAACCCCTTCAACGATTAATTTTTTCTGGAAACCGGTGCCCACGCCTATAACCATATTGTTAACCAGCGACCGAGTCAGACCTTTCATGGCCATGCTCTTTTTGCTCTCATCAATGGTCTCGAACACGAGGTTTCCGTCTTCCTCTTTTATTGAGACTTCAGGCCTGATCTCCCGGTCAAGTTTTCCCTTTGGCCCGGTGACAACAACCTTTGATGCCTGTATATCGACCTTGACCCCGCTTGGCAACGGGATCGGTTTGTTTCCTATTCTGGACATGCAATCCTCCTCTTACCGCCTATGATCGCCTCTTTTACCAGGCTTCGCAAAGAATTTCTCCTCCGATACGCAACCGCCGTGCTTCACGGTCGGTCATGACACCCTTGGAGGTCGAAAGAATAGATATTCCCAGGCCACTCAGGACCTTCGGGATATCATCAGCCTTTACATATTGCCTCAAGCCGGGCTTACTTACCCTGCGTATTCCGCTGATAACCAGTTCATCGTTTGGGCCATATTTCAGCTCAATTCTCAGGATGCCCTGCTTGCTATCCTCAATAATTTGATAGTCCTTGATATAGCCTTCTTCACGCAGAACCTTAGCCACATCAACTTTCAGGTTGGACATGGGAACATCTACTGTTTCATATCGAACCATTCCAGCATTTCTTATCCTGGTCAGAAAATCTGCCAGGGGATCGCTCATAGACATTTAGCCTGCTCTCCTTACCAATAATTTTCCAGTTTCATTTATTGCATCACATAGAATCAACAGGTAATCACTCCTTAAGAGCACCCCATATTCTATGGTCAACATTACCAGCTTGACTTGGTCACTCCAGTAACCTCGCCGCGAGAAGCCAGACTTCTGAAGCACAAACGGCAAATTCCAAACTTCCTTATAAAAGCGCGAGGCCTGCCGCAGAGCGGACATCGATTGTACGCTCGAACTTGAAATTTTGGTTGCCGCTTACTCTTTGCTATTAATGATTTCTTAGCCAAACCGTCCTCCCTTGGCTGTAATTTTTAATAAGATAATCGGGAAACTTTATCTCAATATCCGTTTTCAAATTATTTCTTGAACGGCATCCCTAAAAGCCGCAACAAATGTCTACCTTCCTCATCTGTTTTGGCAGTTGTTGTAATCACCACATTCAAACCCCTGATTTTTTCAATCTTGTCATAATCGATCTCAGGGAAAATGATCTGTTCCTTAATGCCCATGGCAAAATTTCCACGGCCATCAAACATCTTCGGCGACAGACCACGGAAATCTCTCACTCGGGGTATGGCAATATGCACCAGTTTGCTGAAGAAATCCCACATACGTTCCTTGCGCAGCGTGACCCGGCAGCCAATTGGCATTCCCTGGCGCAGCTTAAAGGTCGCAATGGATTTCTTTGCCTTGGTGATAACTGCCTTCTGGCCGGCAATGAGAGTTAATTCCTGAGCTGCCAGATCAACAGATTTAGGATTCTGCACTCCCTCACCCAAACCCATGTTCAGAACAATCTTGCCCAGTTTAGGCACTTCCATGATGTTCTTGTAGCCAAATTCCTTCATAAGCTGAGGAACACATTCTTTCTGATAATATTCATCTATTGTAGACATTAAAATCGCCTCCGGTTACCGCGCTCTCTTTCTTACTTCTTCTTACTGGGCTCAACGCTCTCAGAACACTTTTTACAAATCCGCACCTTTGAGCCATCATCAAGAGTTTTATTGGCTACGCGAGCTGTATTTGTGCACTTCGGACATACCAGCATCAAATTCGAAACATGAATTGGCGCTTCCTTTTCAATAATTTGACCTTCCTGGCCAGCAGCTCTAGCTTTGGTATGACGCTTGATCATATTGATACGTTCCACCAATGCCCTGTCGCTTTTCTTGTCAATCTTGAGAATTTTACCGACACGGCCTTTATCCTTGCCTGTAATAACCTCAACCTGATCATTTACTTTCAAAAAATTCTTTCCATGCTGCATAATATCCGCCTCCCGCCTTAATTCCGGCCGGCTCATTATTATTCTCTCAATTATAAAACTTCAGGGGCCAAGGAAATAATCTTCATAAATCCAAGAGCACGAAGTTCTCTTGCAACAGGGCCGAAAATACGGGTACCGATCGGATCACCACTACCGCTGAGCAGCACTGCACCGTTTTCATCAAATTTAACGGAGGTATCATCCCAGCGTTTTAACTCCTTGGCAGTCCTTACTACCACGGCCCGCATCACATCTCCCTTTTTCACTTTGGAATGCGGAATAGCTTCCTTGACGGTAACCACGATGATATCGCCGATCCCTGCATAACGACGGCGTGTCCCGCCGAGCACCCTGATGCAAAGCACTTTTTTTGCTCCCGAGTTATCAGCCACATTAAGTACTGTTTCTGTCTGTATCATAGTATCACCAAACAACCAGTGGGTTGTGCACCTGTTTTATTTCCAGCCGCCTTGCTGCAGCCTCAATTTTTGCCAAACCAGTCCTTGCCGTCTTCTATATGAATCAGACGGCCTGCTCCACAACAGAACGTACCCGCCATCTCTTGTTTTTGCTTAATGGCCGGCACTCCTCAATCAAAACAACATCGCCTATATTGCAGACATTATTGGGGTCGTCAGCCATATACTTGACCCGCCTGCTCATATACTTGCCATACAGTTTGTGACGAATTCGCCGATCAACCTGAACCACGACGCTTTTGTCCATTTTATTGCTGATCACTGAACCGATTTTCGTTTTACGTGCTATTTTTGTATCACTCATCTGTCACTTTCCATAAATTATTATGGTGAAGGCTTATACCTCTAACTACACCGATTTCTTTACATTCTTTGCCGTCATTACACGGGCAATATCCTTACGCACCTGATTAAGTCTGCCGGTATTCTCCAGCTGACCAACCCCGTGCTGAAACTTCAGTTTAAAATAATCCTCACGCAGGTCTCTCTCTTTTGTCATGAGTTCCTCTTCGCTCATTTCGCCTAGCTTTTTGCGAAGTTCCTTTGCTTTCATAATGTTGTCCTCCTTGAGATCACTTTGGTGGCAAAAGGCAGTTTATTGCCTGCCAACCTCAGTGCCTTGATTGCCAGCTCTTCGTCAACTCCTGTCAACTCATAGAGGATACGTCCTGGCTTGATGGGTGCCACCCACGACTCCGGGCTGCCTTTACCTTTGCCCATCCTGGTTTCAGCCGGTTTCTTGGTCAAAGGCTTATCCGGAAAAACCCTGATCCACATCTTACCACCACGCTTTACAGTCCTGCTGATGGTGATACGGGCAGCTTCAATCTGCTGGGCAGTCATGCGTCCGCATTCCATAGCTTTCAAGGCATACTCACCAAAATTGATGGTGGACCCCCGATAGGCAGTGCCGCGCATATTGCCCTTCATTTGTTTTCTATATTTGACTTTTTTCGGACTTAACATCGATATTCCTCGATTTACAGCAGGTTATATTTCCTGCCGGTTAATACATTGTCTGAGTTCTTATTCCTCTTCCATTACATCAAGGACTTCGCCTTTGAAGATCCAGACCTTTACACCTATTATGCCATAGGTAGTCTTGGCCTCTGCCAGGCCGTAATCAATATCAGCACGAAGTGTATGCAGCGGCACCCTTCCTTCACGGTACCATTCTCTCCTGGCCATCTCAGCGCCGCCCAAACGACCGGAACATGAAATCTTTATACCCTTGACACCAAAACGTAAAGCAGTGTTGACAGCCTTTTTCATGGCACGACGGAAAGCTATACGTCGTTCCAACTGCATGGCAACATTTTCTGCAACCAGCTGAGCGTCCGCCTCAGGCCTTCTCACTTCCTGGATGTCGATAACGGATTCCCTCTTGGTCAGCTTATCGAGATCCTGCTTCAAGGCCTCAATCTCAACGCCTTTTTTTCCGATAATAATTCCAGGCCTTGCGGTGTGGAGCTTCACCCTTAATTTCTCACCGGTTCTTTCCACGTTTATTCTCGCAATACCGGCATGAAAGAGCCTCTTCTTCAGATATTTCTTTATTGCCTGGTCTTCCAAAAGATACTTGGCGTATTCTTTGTCAGCATACCAGATAGACTCCCAGCTCCTTGTAATGTTGAGCCGCAAACCAATAGGATTAACTTTTTGACCCAAAATCTTCCTCCATTTACTCTATCGTTATTTAATAACCATGCCTGCATGAAACAGCGCGTACCGATTACTGCTCATCCAAAACAACCGTAATATGGCTTGTCCTTTTCAATATCCTGTTTGCACGCCCCATGGCACGAGGCCTGATTCTTTTCAGAGTTGGCCCGCCATCAATATAAATCTTTTTGACATACAAGGTATCGACATCAATTTCCTGGCTCTGACTTGCATTTGCCACCGCCGACTCAATAATTTTCCGGATAAGCTTCGCACCTTTCTTGGGCATAAAACGCAATGTGGTTATTGCCTTGTCTGCCTCAAGCCCTCTGACAACGTCAGCAACTAAACGGGCTTTCTGTGGTGATATCCGAATAAACCGAGCAACCGCCTTTGCTTCCATGGCGTAAACTCCTTTTGTCTCTTGCTAAACTTTTTAACTTCCTAAACTTAACCAGTTATAACGGTCCTAATCCCTGGTCAGCTTTGACTTTATTTCTTCATTTTCCTGTCACCGGCATGACTATAAAAAGTCCTGGTCGGAGAAAATTCACCCAATTTATGGCCAACCATATTTTCGGTAACAAACACCGGAATAAACTTCCTGCCATTATGCACTGCAAAGGTCAATCCCACCATGTCAGGAATGATGTCAGACCGTCTTGACCAGGTCTTAATGACCTTCCTTGATTGGGTCTCCCTGGCCTGCAGTACTTTTCTCATGAGATGGTCATCAATAAATGGACCTTTTTTCACAGAACGAGCCACTTTTTCTACCCCCTAAAACAGTCTTATGACCTCTTTTTAACAATATCCCTATCAGAGGGTTTCCGCCCTCTTGTCTTATAACCCTTGGTTGGCATACCCCATGGTGTACATGGATGCCGCCCACCGGAACTCTTGCCTTCACCGCCGCCCATTGGATGATCAACCGGATTCATGGCCACACCACGCACATGCGGGCGTCTACCCATCCAACGGGTACGACCTGCTTTCCCCAACTTCTGACTTTCATGCTCAGCATTGCCGATCTGTCCAATACACGCCCGGCATTTTTTATGAAAACGGCGAACCTCGCCGGATGGCAATTTTACCAGAACATAGTCGCCCTCTTTTGCCATCAACTGAGCTGATGCACCGGCACTTCTCACCATCTGTGCACCCTTGCCTATTTTCATTTCAACATTATGGATAATTGTACCCAGTGGGATACCGCCCATGGCCATGCAATTGCCGGCTTTGATATCCACATTATCCCCTGCCTCAATCGTATCACCAACTTTTATGCCAGCCGGTGACAGGATATACCTTTTTTCACCGTCAGAGTAAAAAAGCAGAGCAATATTGGCAGAACGGTTTGGATCATATTCAATGGCAGCAACCTTGGCCGGAACATCAACCTTGTTCCTCTTAAAGTCAATGACCCTGTACTTTCTTTTGTGTCCCCCCCCAATATGACGGGAGGTTATGCGGCCATTATTGTTTCTGCCACCTGAATTATTTAATTTCCTAACCAGACTTTTCTCAGGTCTCCCCTTGGAAAGCTCAGGATTGATAATGGAAACGTGGTTCCGTTTCCCTGGTGATGTTGGTTTATATGTTTTAATAGCCATTTCAAACCCCGATAATTTTCAACTGCTGTAATTCCCACCCCATGGCTGGGGCTGTTTGCCAAGTTGGCTCCGGAAGCATTCTTACCGTTACCAACCCGGTTCGATGTCTCACTTAACCCAGAATCCTCTATAAATCTTCCAGAAAGTTAATTTTACCTTCTTTCAGAGTTATATAAGCCTTTTTCCAATCAGGAGTGCGGCCCATGTACTTTCCAACTCTTTTCTGTTTGCCCCTGACTTTTACGGTCCTGACATTGGCAACCTTGACATTGAAGACCTGTTCAACCGCTTCCTTGATCTCAACCTTGTTGGCTTTCATGTCCACCTTGATCACTGCCTTGCCGTAATTCTCCTGCAGTTGATCTCCCTTTTCAGTAAGGCAGGGGCCCTTGATTACACTGTATTTATTCATGACAACAACCTCTCTTCCAGCTGACCCAGGCATGGCTGCAGCAAAACAAGCCGGCGATGCAGCAGTATATCATAGACATTAAGACCGTCAGCCTGAATCACTTTATAACCTTGTACGTTGCGGGAGGATTTTTCCAGGTTTTCATTTTTCCCAGGAATTACAATCAACCCGTTTTCGATGTTAAGCTTCTTCATGATCTCAACAAACTGCTTCGTCTTTATATCAGCAAGATCAAAACCATCAAGGACAACCATATTGTCCTCCGAGAATCTGGCGCTGAGCGCCATACGCACACCAAGCCTGCGAACCTTCTTGGGCAGCTTGTAGCTGTAATCCCTCGGTTTTGGTCCAAAAGTCACGCCGCCGCCTCGCCATAACGGAGAGTTGTTTGTACCGGCGCGAGCCCGGCCTGTCCCTTTCTGACGATAGGGCTTTGCACCACCGCCGCGCACTTCGGTTCTGGTCTTTGTACTAGCAGTGCCAGCCCGTCGGTTGGCCAACTGCATCTTTACAACATCATGCAGAATGTGCTTTTTGACCTCAAGTCCAAAGAGGGCATCATTCAATTCGACCTCTCCAACTTTTTTATTATCGGTATTGTATACCTCTGTTACTGCCATTTTGAGTTCTCCTCAAACAGCCGCTTTTAGCGACTAACCCTTATTATTTAATATAGATCTGCAGAAGTCCCTGTTTGGCACCCGGCACAGATCCTTTAACCAGCATGATGTTCTCATCAGCACGAACATCTACTACGGTCAGGTTCTTTTTAGTTATCAGTTCACCACCCATACGACCGGGCATCTTCTTGCCTTTAACCACACGACTGGGCGTGGCGGAACAGCCGATCGACCCCGGACGCCTGTGAAAATTCGAGCCATGGGTCTTCCTGCCGCCCTTAAAACCGTACCTTTTGATGACACCCTGGAATCCACGGCCCTTACTCTTGCCACTGATATGGACTTCGTCTCCAATTTTGACGATCTCGGCAAGCTGAATTTCCTGGCCAAGTTCATACGCTTCAGTCTCCGTGACCCTGAACTCCCTAATATGATAAAATCCACTCTTGGCAGCAACTTTGCAATGCCCCGCCTCCGGCTTATTTATTCGTGATTCCTTCTTGGATCCAAAACCTACCTGGATAGCATTATAGCCTTCCTTGGCCTCGGTTTTTTTCTGAAGAACCACGCATGGACCTGCCTCTATAACTGTCACAGGTATAGCCTGCCCCTGCTCAGAGTAGATTCTGGTCATTCCAATTTTTTTACCAAGCAATCCCATTGTATTCGGCATTGTTCTGTACACTCACTTCATTAAATTTAACTGCTTAACAACCGGGCTTGGCTCTAATCACCTCAAGTCCCGGAAATCACTCCCAAAATTATGGAAGTTTGATCTCTACATCGACACCGGCCGATAGTTCCAACTTCATCAGGGAGTCTATGGTCTGCTGGGTCGGCTCCAGGATATCAAGCAGTCGACGATGCGTCCGCATTTCAAACTGCTCCCTGGACTTCTTATCCACATGCGGTGAACGCAGAACACAAAACTTGTTGATTGTCGTCGGCATGGGAATCGGACCCGCTACGGTAGCACCGGTTCGCTTTGCCGTCTCTACGATTTCCTTAGTGGACTGATCCAGCAGTTTATGATCATATCCCTTCAGCTTTATTCGGATTTTATCAGTTGTAACCATGATCGTTTATTTTCCTATTCGATAATTTCGCTGATAACACCTGCACCAACCGTACGGCCGCCTTCACGAATTGCAAAACGAAGCTCTTTTTCCATGGCGATCGGGGTGATCAGCGTGCCTTCAAACGATATATTGTCCCCGGGCATCACCATCTCTACACCCTCGGGCAGTGTTACGATTCCGGTCACGTCTGTTGTACGGAAGTAAAACTGAGGACGATAACCATTGAAGAACGGCGTATGACGACCACCTTCCTCTTTTGTTAAAATATAACCCTCGGCCTTGAACTTCGTATGCGGGGTGATAGAACCGGGTGCTGCCAATACCTGGCCGCGCTCAATATCCTCACGCTTGACACCGCGAAGAAGCGCGCCAATGTTGTCTCCTGCCTGACCCTGGTCCAAAAGCTTACGGAACATCTCAACACCGGTTACCGTGGTCTTCTCGGTATCCTTGATGCCGACAATCTCTACTTCCTCGCCTACCTTGATTATGCCTCGCTCTACACGACCTGTCGCTACTGTACCGCGACCGGAAATTGAGAAAACATCCTCTAC